>JAGTRG010000091.1 GCA_018396435.1 Candidatus Bathyarchaeota archaeon | reverse complement strand
TCAGCCTCTAATATAATTCATGTTAAAGGCTACTGACATGAATAATGTGCGAACTTAAATTTAAACTGTTCGGAAAACATAAAAGGGCAATTATTGCCCTCGTTATGGGAATGCTTAATTATTCAATCGTCCTAGTTAAAATGGATTGTTTACAATTAGAGCTGACAAGGTTGATGTCTAAAATTCACCGTATGCGGATGCCGCGTGAAGTGGTTGTTGGAAGTGGAAGCCTAGAATTGATTGGGTCAATATGTAATGATTTAGGCTTCAACAGAAGCGCCCTAATAATCTCTGGGAAGAAAACCTTTGAGATTGTCGGCAGAAGGGTTATTGGCATACTCCAAAGCGAGGGTTTAAAGGTTTATGAACATATAGTCGCATCTAACACGCCGACGATTGGGGATGTGGAATCATCCTCGAAGAGGATTATAGGGTTGAAACCCGAGGTTGTGCTGGGTGTGGGTGGTGGAGCGAAAATTGACATTGCGAAGCTCAGTTCGGCGCGTTTGGGAATCCCATTTATAAGCGTGCCCACTACAGCCTCCCATGATGGAATATCAAGCCCGTTTGCCTCCATAAAAGGCTTAGATAAGCCCTACTCCATTATGGCCCAATCGCCAATAGCGGTTATAGCCGACACCGAGGTGATAGTTAAGGCTCCATACCGTCTAACAGCGAGCGGATGCGGCGACGCAATCGCCAAGTTCACATCGACGCGTGATTGGAAACTGGCGCATGAGAGGAAGAGCGAGTATTATGCACGTTACACGGCGAGCATGGCTTTGATGAGCGCCCAGCATATCGTGGAAAACGCATCCCTAATAAGTTCCGGCTCAGAGGAGGGTTTAAGGGTTCTCCTGGAGGCGCTTATAAGCTGCGGTGTGGCGATGGGTATAGCTGGCAGCAGTAGGCCATGTAGTGGGTCGGAGCATCTTTTCAGCCACGCGTTGGATATGATAGCGCCGAATCCGGCGTTGCATGGGGAGCAATGCGGCATTGGAACAATAATGATGGCGAGTTTGCATGAGATAGACTGGCTGCTTATAAGGGATACTTTGAGGAGGGTTGGCGCTCCCGTTACAGCTGAGGAGATAAATATTGAGCCAAAGTATATTGTTGAGGCTCTGGTTAAGGCTCGGGAGGTTCGCCCTGAAAGATATACGATTCTAAGTGAGAAGCCGCTAACTTATGAGTTTGCGGAGAAGATAGCTAAGGAGACGGGAGTGATAGGTTAACGTATGGCTGGGCCTAAAATAATAGTTACGCTGGTTGGCGTTGGGCAGGCTAGGGTAGGTTTCTCTTTTATACATAGGGGTGCTGGGGAGAAATGCGGTGAATGCAAATATTTCAGTGTTTGCGTTAAAAATCTGGAGAATAATCGCATATATAAAATTGTTAATGTGCGTGATAGATTTTTGAAGTGCGAACTATATGATGTGGATATGAGGGTTGTTGAGGTTGTTGAATCTGAAGTTCCAGCCGCCGTGTCTCCTAAACAGAGCATTGAGGGCGCAATAATTACGTTTCACTCGCAGAGATGCAGCGGTCAAGACTGCGAAAATGCAGCGTTATGTTCGCCGAAGGGTTTGAGGGATGGTGACCGGTGCGAGGTGGTGAAGGTTTGTGATAATCTTAAGTGTCCTATTGGGCTTCAGTTGAGGGAGGTGTTGTTGAGGAGGGTGCCTCCTTCTTTCTGAATACCTCCACAAAGCGCACAGCGTTTTTCTCTGGGAAGAACCTCTGTATATCCATGTATATTCCACGTTTAATTATCTGTATGCCCTCGATGTAAAAGGCTTCCTCGGGAATGTTTATTGTCACGCTGTCGTCCCCAATTTCCAGGGAGAACTTTTCAGCGTTGACCTGGGGTACCCTTCTATGAATTAAAGCCATTATTTTCTCCTCAACCGCCTCAAGTTTCTTCCTGATTGTAACTTCGTAAATTAATGTCTTACCTGCCAGCGGGGGGTTAAAATCAAGCTGCACTCTGCCAGCGCCAACGGATCTAACAGTTGCGGTCTTACCGTTTACCTCGATTCTCATCCCAATTGTAGGCGTTATGCCCTGAGCTAGGAATTTTCTTAAAGGATACATTTTCACCTTATCTGGGTCTCTGTTCCCAAAGCCTTTCTCAGGCGGTATTTCAACAGTTGCTGTTTTCTCCAGCTCCATGTTTAGGAGGGCTTCATCGAGGGTTTTTAGAACCCATCCCTCACCGATCACGACCAGCTTGGGTTCATATATTTCGCCCTCTCTGTATGTGCCCTCTTTCTTCGAGATTTCCTCTGATGTTGTGTCGAAAACTTCGCCTGTTTCAGCGACCCTAGCGACGTAATCTATTAATACGAAGTCGCCTTTCTCAAACGGCAAGCAGGCCACCTCATGAGTGATTAACCATCAATAGCATTCCTATATTTAATTTTTATTCTGAAAGTTAAGGTATGTATTCTGCGATTTCAAATGCAGTTAAATTGTTTTGAAGAGGTGAAACTTAACATCTATACTGCCGTCTAGAACATCTATTATGGCGTAGTTACCCTGCTTAGACGGCCCGGGGTTAACTATCAGCGTTTCGCCGATTTTATCCGCCCCTTTAGCTTCATGTATGTGCCCGCATAATGTGAGAGCCGGCTTATATTCC
>JAGTRG010000090.1 GCA_018396435.1 Candidatus Bathyarchaeota archaeon | reverse complement strand
TTCATTTTTCTTTTTTCTGATAGGCATCATTTTTTAGTTTTAGCTTCTATTAGCCTGTAAAAATGCCATTATTTCTTATGTAATACAATGCATTTTACGTTTTTAGGGTATTCTTGAGAGAGAACAAGCGCAACAGCCAGGCTGGCAAAGAACACAAATAGAGTGTGCGTCAGCAGATCTATGGTAGTCTCCCAACGATGGCTGCGATCTGCTCCGTTGTGAAGGCCTTTAATGTTGTTGTCCTAACGTATCCGCTGGAGCCTAGTCCAAGCAGGAAGGCTGCAGCAACCTCGTCGCTTGGGGCTTCCGCAATGCCGACATAATCGTACTCGCCCATAACCATGTAAAAGGCTATTAGTTTTCCTCCCATCGCTTCAAGGGCTTTGATGGCTTCCTGGATGCGTTTAGGGGCATTTTTAATCTCTCTTATGCCCTGGTCTGTCAGCTTCATTAAACAAACATAGATTGGGATAAATCTCACCTCCAAATAACCATTGCTCAGCCAGCCTATTATGTCTTTCCCTAATTTAGCAAGCCCCAGCAATTTGTAGCTAGGTATAAATATTCTTTAGTTCAATTTAGAAGGAAATAAAGAATCTCATAGACAAAGGTATTAGCCGTGAAGAAGCCATAAGAAAAATCTACCCTGAAGGAAAGGGCAAGGTGGCGATTGCTTAAATTTCCAGGAATTAAGACAGATCTACTCCTTTTCTGTTCTCAATATTTTAAATCTGATTTTGCCATCTCTGTTAACAGTGACTTGAAAAGCGTTTGAATTATACATTAAATGAGTTTAATTGGTGAAGGAAGAGGATTGGATCTTCAATCCATTTGAAATGGGACGGTTTAAACATGCCTAAATTGCCCAGTTTAATAGCTAACTTTAAGATGCTGTTCAACAAACATAATAAATAGTGGCGCTCTTATTATATTGTGAAAGAGGGGCTTGAACATGATCAACAGAATTCTCGTCCCAACTGATGGTTCCGAATGCTCGTATAAGGCTCTTGATTGGGCACTTGATCTGGCGGAGAAATATGGTGCAGATATTGAATTGTTGTGCGTCATACCCACGACTGCCTTGGCTGTAATCGGTCCATGTGAAAGAGAACTGCATGATCACGCGGAAAAAATTCTTGAGGAAGCCCTCGATAAGGCGAAGTCTAAACCTGGATTGAGGATATCAACGAAGATCCTTGTTGGAAGTCCCGCCGATAAAATAGTTGAAGAGAGTAAAGAAGGAAACTTCGACCTTATAGTTATGGGAAGCCGGGGGCTTGGCGGGATTAAAGGTTTCTTATTAGGAAGCGTGGCTGACAGAGTTGCTGACCTAGCTCAATGTCCAGTAGTTATGGTAAAATAAAGATTACATAAGTGCTGAAGGAAGTTTTAACTAAGGGGGTCTTATAACCAAGATTCCTAAGAGGCTTAACAAGTTGATCATGTAGATCATAAGGAGGATTAAGCCTCCTCTTCTTCCCATATCCCCCGTCTCCATTAAATACCATAAGACAATATTTGATACTACACTGAATAGTATAAGGTCGGAGAGGACAACGAAATTCGCTCGGGAAGGGGTGAAAAGAAGGAGCATCCCTAAAATAAGCGTTGAGTTCAGGAAGCAACTTCCAACAATATCCCCCATAACTATTTCCATAAAACCAGCGTAGGCTGCCCGGATATCAACCGTAAGCTCTGGCAAGCTTGTTCCAAATGCAATTAAAGTCGCCCCTATAATCGAAGCTGGAACCCCGAAAAAGGTTGCGATCTCTACGGCGGATTCTACGGCTAACCTTGCACCCGCAATAACACCAAGAATTCCAGCAAGGGTTAAGCTAAACTCCTTTACTATTCTTCTATCTTTTGGCTCTTTAAAATTGCTTTCTTTATCTTCTTTTCTCCCTCGAAATAGGTTGAAGCTATGGATGAAAAACAAGACAAGCAGCAATAAACCAATAATGTTACCTGCGGTTTGGAGATATAGGAGCAGGAGAAGAGTTATTGAAACCCACATCAATCCAGTTCTAAATTCGTTCTTATCCTCCTCTGTGAGAGCCGCTTTAGTAGTTTTTGATTTGTCAATGCTTGCAACAATGAGGCTCACACCTATTATAAAGGCTACATTCGCTATATTAGAGCCTAAAATATCGCCAAGCGAAACATCCATATTACCAAGCGCGATAGCGTTTACGGCGACAGCGAGTTCCGGGAGAGATGTGGATGAGGCTACTAATAGAAGACTTAAGATGGATTTTCTCAGCCTCCGCTTCTCCGATATTTTAACCAAGTTCGATATGGCTACCTTGCTGGCGCCTACAAGCAGAGCTATACCTGTTGCCAGAAGCAGAAAGGATAGCCATATCATTAGATTTCACCCTTCAGCAAGTATAACCTTATCTCCCATATATTAATAATTTGCAGCGCAAAAGTCTAATCGCCATTCCACAGCCTTTTAAGATCTCCTTAAGTTTAACACAGGTGATTTTGCTCAGCTGCTTTTTTGCTCCTTAGTTTTGCTGTTCATCCTTATCCAATAGGTCAAATTTTTAGGGACCTGCTTATCTCTGAACCATTATGGTTTAGTTTAAAAATGCGTATTGATAACGGAAATATTGACCAGATCATCCGTATTTAAGTCGGATTCGGCGATCTCAAGGACCGCTTCATACCATTATCTCTAAATTAGGCAGTGGCATCTAAATTGAAGTGAAAAATATGCAAAATAAAAGGGGAAATAGGCTTTATGGTATGCTGAATTCCGCTGATGCTGTAACCGGCTTTAATGTGATCTTTGACCATCCGTTCACTGTCGCCCTGTAATTGCCCTCATCTGGCTTTACAATTCTTATAGTGATTTCTTTTGATTCGCCAGGTTCTAGAGTGACGA
>JAGTRG010000089.1 GCA_018396435.1 Candidatus Bathyarchaeota archaeon | reverse complement strand
ATTCTATTAATCACAAAGCTTAAACTATTGCTTAAATCTATTTTTCGGCCGCTAAAGGCGTCGTTAGCCATATCAACAAGCATGCAGGCAGCTATAAAGCCTAGGATCGCAGCTATGAACGAGCCGAATAAATCTATGGATGGATTCGGTATTTCAATAATATAATATCGTAAAGGAAATAATCGTGCCAACGCGTTAAATATCCATTGGATAATAATTGGGACAGCGTAAGGAGTCAGTAATATTGGATTTTTCATCAAAATATCTAAACCCTTAGAAAGAGATTCAGCTGTCTTAGACATAATTATTTCTCTACTTTTAACTCTTATTAAATTATCGGTGGTTTCCCCAAATACTCTCCACTATTAAGGTTTAACTATTCATTCTTAAAAGCAAAGCTACAATGCAACTGTTGATAGTTGAGAAATGGATTGGGCTATTAAACCAGCTTTTCTCCGCAGTTCGGACAGAATTTTGCCCCAGGTTGAAAATCACTTCCGCATTTTGGACATTTGCTGGAAGACTGAAGCGGAACCCCGCAATTAATGCAGAATTTTGCTCCAGCTGGATTAATTGCACCACATTTTGGACATGTTATGCCAGTCGCTTGTAAAGGTGCTCCACAGTTGCTACAGAATTTTGCTGTTTGCGGATTTTGGAAACCGCATTTCGGGCATAATACCATTGGCTGTGCTTGTGCAGCTGGTGGAGCTGCAGGTGGCTGTAACAATGGTGGGATTATCGCTATGCCTGCTCCTACAGCTGCCCCGGGGCTCTTTGATAGGCTTTCAGCCGTCTTTTGAACAGTTTGCATTCTTAGAACCTCTTCAGCTGAAACACCGGTTCTTAGGAAGAAAATTCTATCCCTCCATTCTGGTGTTGTATCTATTCCCTCAAACTTCACATCAATTAACTCCAAACCTATTCTCTTAAAAGCATCATAAAGAATGTTCTTCGCTAAGAAGCTGGTTTCATCAAGTTTTCCGTAGACCTCAATAAGCGAGTACTGACTCAATGTGTCAATTAATCTCTCGTTAAAGTATCCTCTAAGGAATTCTTGAAGGCCGCTTGTAGTGTATGCTCCCTGCCCGCCTATAACTTCGTTAACGAAAAGATTCGGCTCTTCGATCCTAAACCAGAAACTACCATAAAACTTGAGTGGAGCAAGCTCCTTAGTCTGGCCTTGAGCCCCAAACTTCCCTTGAAATTGTTTGAGCGAGACAAATATAACTGTCGCTCTAAATGGAACCTTGTCGTAGCCAGATATGATTGAAAGTACCTTTGTAAGTAGGGGCAGATTTGCAGTTGTTAGTACATGTCTTCCAGCTCTAAAGACATCATAGGCTTTCCCATCCCGGAGGAAAACAGCAGCCTCATATTCATGGACTACTAAAATATCCCCCCAAACAATCTCATCACTAGGGTATCTCCAAACCATATCGCCTTCTCTTGCGCCAACCCATTCAATAACTTTTGGCATTTTATATCGCCTCCAACCCGCAATATTGCATTAGCCAACTAGCCCCCTAAATATTTCAGTCCTTTTATCAATCAAAGCGTCAATTTCCTCAACCCTCGCTATCAAATCCTCCATTTCCTTCCTCCATTCATCTCCACCAGGCTTCATCTTAACAAGCACTTCCACGCGAGCCTTTAAGGAGTCCGCTTTCTCTATAAGGCTTAGGTCATGTTGAATGACAGCATCAAGCTTATCCTCTCTCACTCTGATCGAATCGAACATGCCAGCATAACCAGCCACAGCTCTATCTATTCGTTGTATCACTCTGTCCAATCGAGATATTAAAGTGTCAACCATCCAAGAATCCTCACCAGAAAAGCTTTGAATTAGAGATGGATTTGCAAGTCTTCTTCTCAGCACATTTTTCGCAGCCTTAAGTCTATTAGCAGCTTCCATCCTTACAAGTCTATCACTTTCCCTACGTATCTCCTTCTCTTTATATCCACGATAACCGGGAATATAGCTAACTAATCTTTCCAATAATCCCATCTCGTCACGAACATTCTCGATTTTTTTCTCTTCGCTCATCTACTTCTCCTCCAATACATTAGTGAACCTATAATTGCAAGAAAAATTAACAATATTCCAAACAATACTATTACATTCACCACCTTATAAAGAATCGAGGATAACCCAAACGCAAGCATTATCAGACCCCAAGATAAGTAATAAAGGTTGTCCTTTCGCGCCTTGAAAGCATATATAATCGTGTAGACTCCAAGTGGGCTAAGAGCCCAAGCAATTAGGTTTAGTGGCTCAAATACTAGAACCCCTCCACCATATACTATGGCTGCAACACCAAGAGATGCAGCGAAGACTACAAGTGCACCCGCGCCGTAATTCAATCTCTCAGATTTTACACGAATACTCATTAAATTAGCCTTCAACATTTTAAAGATGCTTCAGTAACATAAAATTATCTTAGTTACGAATATAAATCTTCTCAAAAAACTGTAGCTCATTATCTCCATTATAACTTTTCCTTAGAAGATAAATCTAAAAAGTTATTTATCCATAATTTTACTAATGTTGCAGAGCTCATTTCTGTCCGGCTCATTCACTGATAACCATGCTTCCAGAATCTCTTTTCCAACATGTGGCGTCGTCAATCTTCCACTTATGGCTAAGACGTTTGCGTCATTCCATAACCTAGCGCCTTTAGCTGATTCGGCATCAAAGCATAAGGCTGCCCTAATACCTTTGACTTTATTCGCAGCTATTGAGACGCCTGTCCCGGTATAACAAATCACTATTCCAAAGTCAGCCCTACGTTCAACTACATCTGTTGCTACAGAGAAGGCTACATCAGGCCAAGGTTCAACTCTACCTGTTTCTAGAGCTCCATAAGATTTCACCTTAAACCCTCTTTTTTTCAATTCCTCGGCAAGCGTTATCGCAACCGGATATAAATCGTCTGATCCGATGGAAACCTTCAACCCATTAAACCCCTGACTTGTTCTTTCTTTTTTCAATTAAAGATTAATTGGACATAAAGGCTTTACTCTTAAAATGGGGAATGCCTTTATATTTGGGGAGAATGAAATCTTCATGACCATGGTGCTGATCAATGGAATTAGCTATTGAAACTAAAGATTTAACAAAGAGATACGGTTCATTAGTAGCCGTAAATAAACTAAATTTAAAGGTTGAAAAAGAAACAATTCATGGTTTTCTTGGACCAAACGGCGCTGGAAAAACTACAACAATAAAGATTCTTGTTGGGCTTCTTAAGCCTGATAGTGGGAAAGCAATAGTTCTTGGGAATGAAGTCCGCGGCGATAATCCGAAAGCAAGGCTTAGGGTAGGTTATATGCCTGAGCTACCAAAATTCCCAAAGCATTTGAAGGGTCGAGAGCTACTCGATATCTATGGGCGAATGTATGGGATGCCGACTCAAGAAAGAAAAGCTCAAATAAAGAGGGTTATA
>JAGTRG010000088.1 GCA_018396435.1 Candidatus Bathyarchaeota archaeon | reverse complement strand
TTATCTGGTTATGAGCGAAATACCACTCTACGGCTTAGGAAGAGGTGAAGACATACTTTTCTATAGGGTGATCTTCGCTTCAAGCAAGGGAACATTGATGGAGCTGGGCATAGGCCCGATAGTTACAGCTGGCTTAATATTGCAGCTGCTCGCCGCGTCAGGCTTTATAAGCGTTGATTTTTCCGATCCTGAGGATAGATCATTATTCTCCGGCGTAAGTAAAGTATTCTCGGTTATCATGACCGTTGTTCAAGCGTCCGCCTACCTTATAGGCGGCTTCTTTGGTACTTTAAGCGCTAATCAAGCTGTGATAATCTTCATTCAGCTTATCATTGCAGGCTTAATTGTTCTGCTTCTGGATGAGATGATTCAAAAGGGTTGGGGTATTGGAAGCGGCATAAGCCTCTTCATTTTGGCCGGCGTGGCCCAGCGCATAATGCTTGACTGCTTCTCAACAATGCCGTCTCTAAGTGAGCCTGTGAAGTATAGGGGGATAATCTCAGCTATGATTCAATCTCTAGTTACTGGAGGCTCGCTGAGCAGCCTTTTTATGCGTCCAGGGGATGATCCAAGTATACTTGGACTATTATTAACCGTAGGCATTTTCTTATTCTGCATTTATGCTCAAGGCGTCAGGGTTGAGATTCCTATAGCTCATTCGCGTTTTAGGGGCTTTAGGGGCAGATATCCCATAAGTCTACTGTATGTTTCTAACCTGCCAGTTATATTTGCATCGGCGCTTTTTGGGAACATATATGTGATATCCCAAATATTATGGAATAATTATCACAATAATCTAAGTTTAAGCCCGTGGATTAGCCTTTTCGGAGATTTTGAGTACACTCAGAGCGGTGCTCTCCAACCGAGGGGTGGAATGGCATATTATGTTGTGGCGCCGAGAGGGTTCATGGATGTACTGGGGAACCCTGTTAGATACGCTGTTTACGCAGTCTTACTGATCTTCTTCTGCATTGTCTTTTCGTGGGTTTGGCTTGAGGTTGGGGGGCTAGACCCAAAGACCGTTGCAAGGCAACTTGTCGATTCAGGTATGCAAGTTCCCGGTTTTAGGAGGTCTGAGAAGCCGATTGAATCCATCTTGAAGCGGTACATTCCAATCGTTACATTGCTGGGGGGCTTAATAGTTGGCTTACTGGCGGCTGTAGCGGACTTTTTCGGAGCCTTTGGAACGGGAACGGGCATATTGCTCTCCGTGGGAATAATATATCAATACTATCAGCAAATAATGAGTGAACGCATCGAGGAGATATATCCTGGAATAAGAAAGTTTCTTGGGGGTTGAAAATCTGCTACCTGAGTTTCTTAGGGTAATTCCATACTCAACTATTTTCATAATGCTTCTGGCCTTCGCGATTTCCCTAGTAACCATGCTGCTGAACCGTAAATTTGTTGACAGACGTTTAATTTCAGAGTGGCAGAAGGAGATTGAAAAATGGAACGCTGAGAAAGAGCTTGCCAAAAGGACAGGTGATAAGAAACTTATGGCAAGGGTTAAGAAGCATGAAGTTCAAATAATGCAGATGAGGGCGAAGATCTCTGGGCAGCAAACGAAGACCACTCTGGTTACATTTGTCCCTCTACTCGTGATGTGGTGGGCGCTAACTTACTTTTATGGTTTAGAACCCGTTGCCTTTATACCCTTGCTTTGGCAGAAAACCCCCCTATCCTTTTTCTACTGGTATCTTATATGCTCACTTTTCTTCAACTTTGTTCTTTCAAGGGTCTTTAATGTTGAGATGGGGTTAGGGGCAAGGATGTAGGGGTGTCTGGGTCGTCTAGGTGGTGATGAATGGGTTCGTCTTCTGAAAAGGACTCTGAGAAGAAGATTGTTATATGTATTTCTGGTCTGGCAGGTTCGGGGAAAAGTACTGTTGCGAGGAGAATTGCTGAACATTATGGGCTTAGATACTGTTCCGGTGGGGAGGCTCTGAAGAATATTGCAGCGGAGATGGGTTACGAAACGGCTGAGAGGGGCTGGTGGGAAACTGGTGGGGGCATAAATTTCATGGAAAAACGTTTGGATAATCTTGATCTTGATAGGCGCGTAGATGAAAAAATGCTTGAGTGGGCTAGAGAAGGCAATGTTGTATTAGATAGCTGGACGATGCCTTGGCTTTTAAGGAACGGCTTTAAAATTTGGCTTGAAGCCTCAGAGGATGTTAGAGCCCAAAGGGTCGCTAGAAGGGATGGAATAAGCGTCGAGGAGGCGTTAAGGCTAATGAGGGAAAGGGAGAGTAAAACTAAGGAAATCTATAGTAGACTCTACGGATTTAGGTTAGGGGAAGATTTTGAACCCTTCCACGTAATACTTGATGTCAATAATCTTGGTCGGGAAGAAGTTTTTAAGGCATTATGTTTGATAATTGACAATATGGTTCTTAAGAAATCTCAACCTAGTGTCTAACACAATCTGAGCATATTTAACTTATACAATTACCTTAAACACCATTAAAAATCAAAGGAATCTTCAATCTTCTTTAGATTTTAAATTAAAATTTAAACTAGATTAGCCGTCCATATTTTTTCTTCACAATCATTAAATGAGATTAAACACTATACTCCAAGCTGGATTCTTTAGAAGGGATCGTCTTGGTGAAGAATTCGAGGAAGAAATCTGGCATGATTAGAAAGTTATGGCCCATTATAATGTATTTTATATGTCCGCTTATTTATTTAGCTTTAACTTTGCTTCTATGAGTTGTCTTCTTTTTTATTGTAGCAAATTTAAAATATTGATCCTAATGCTATTGCGAGTTGTAGAAAGAAATGTAGCAGCGTTATTTTATTTACCAGTTTTCGGCAGTATGCTTGGTCGCTCCATCGATTAAAAAGCGGGTATATTGTGTAAATAAACAAGAAGCATGCCATGCTACCTAGGATCGGCAGGGCGACATTAAAGCCCAACTGTAAATATCCGAATATGCCAGCTATTATTATCGCAATTATTATTGATATTGCAAGTCTAACCGTATATCTTGGACCCAAAACTAGTGGCAGCGTCTTCCGTCCCTCCTTTCTGTCGCCTAGGATATCGCCTAAATCTACTATGGGAACAGCTGCCATAGCATATGTGAAAAATATGAAGCCGGCGAACATCACGCTTGATGATAGCCTGTTTACTGCTACCCCTCCGGTTAGGCTCGCTATAAGCCCACCGCTGGCAACGGCAACTTGTTTAAGGAGAAACCTTCTTTTAAGGCGCGTAGGTGAGAAGGAATATGCAACGCCTAATGCAACACCTAGGATGCAGAAGAATAGTGTAGCTAGGTTCACAAGGGAACCTAAGATAGCTCCTGCTAGGTAAAGCATTGCCGATAATGTTAGGGCGTCCTTCTCTAGAACTTTTCCTTGCGCAATTGGACGAGTAACTAAATTAGCGATGTCGGTTTCCAGATCTGCCACGTCATTAGATATGTAAACTGCCAGGGCTATTAATAGTCCCGCCCCTGTTGCCATCATCGCCGGCAGGATTGGTG
>JAGTRG010000087.1 GCA_018396435.1 Candidatus Bathyarchaeota archaeon | reverse complement strand
GCCGATATTTGCCCTATAAAACTTTAATCCATCATGATCCTCCTCATGCACGCTGCTTAAGAACTGAGGTAGATTCTCATGAATATAATCCTCGGGAACCCGAACGAACCTCCGAAGCCTGGATGGAAACCTTGGAAGAAACATGCTTTTCTCCCAGTATCCCAGCGAACAACTGCAATATATAAATTAAAACTCATATTTAAATTGCTTTAGAAGAAACTTAAGAGAATGTTTTCCTCCCGTTTATCACGTAAGCCAGCAGGATTGCTGAAAGCACCATATATGCAACGATCCCTATTAACGTGAGAATTTCCTCCATATTTGGGCTGAAAAGAGCCATCAGAGCGGTTAGCGTTGTGAAACCAAAGGTAATGCTCAAAAGCGAACTGAAGACCGCTATGTAAAAAGACCACTTTTTCTTTTTAGTTAGGCTGTAGGAAACCGTTATGTTTAGGGCGCCGACCAAACCTAAATGGATCGGTAATCCACCCGCTAAACTCATAGAGGCTATCAGCATCACCCCCGAAACAAAGTAAAGCATGGAAAGAATATTCGGCACCGTAAATAACGATCGTTCCTTTTTATCCATTTCTGCTCCCATACTCTCTTCTCCGCCTAAATCAATCTAATTTTTCAAGCGCCAGTGCTTTAGGAAAGAGATATCTAGGATTATAATTTTATAGTTTATAAATCTTCACGGTAGGAGTCGCATAGAATGAGCAACTTAAACCTTTTCACATCTACAACAATGCAGTTCAGCGGTTTCCAGAAGAGGTTTGTTGAAGCCGACTATATTATTGTTGGAGTGCCTTTTGATGCTACAAGCACCTATCGTTCAGGAGCTAGGTTTGCACCGGCAGCTATAAGGGAAGCATCGCTTAACATTGAGACCTACAGCTTCAGATCGGGGATCGACGTAGAAGACTTAAATATCCACGACGCCGGCGATCTGCATGTAAGCGGAGATACAGATGAGACTTTAAGGAGAGTTGAGCTTGTCTGCAGTGATATACTGAATAGTGGAAAGGTACCGGTTTTCATAGGTGGCGAACATACAATAACATTCGGAGCTGCTAAGAGCCTTCGCTCAAGGCTCGCGGTTGTTAGCTTAGACGCCCATCTGGATTTAAGGGATGAATATATGGATAGAAAACTTTGCCATGCAACATTCATGCGGAGAATAAATGAGATCATTAAACCCGAAAAGATAATTGAGGTTGGGGTTAGGGCGGCATGTAAAGAGGAGCTTAAATATGCGGCTGAGGCTGGCAACATTACATATATTACACCCCAAAAGATTGAGAATTTCGGCGTGAAAAACATTTCAGGGGAGATTAAGGCTCTTCTAGCTAACTGCATGAAAGTCTACGTCACAATAGATATGGATGTCCTCGACCCGTCCTACGCCCCAGCGGTTCAAAATCCGGAGCCTGAGGGCCTGTCTGTAGGCATGCTTCTAAATATCCTGTCAAATATTTGCGATGAGCGGATAGTTGCATTCGATGTCGTCGAGGTTACTCCGCACTATGATAGCGGCGTAACAGCTATCAATGCGGCGAAAATAATATTTGAGATTCTATCATTTATTTATAGAAGCAGATTGTCAAATTTGGGGGATCAGCTGACTTGAACGTTCCCAGACCAGAACATCCGAGGCCTGACTTTGAGAGGAAAAACTGTTTAAACCTTAACGGCGAATGGCAATTCGAGATAGATTATGGAAAAAGCGGATTTGAAAAGGGCTGGTACAGTGGGAAGGATTTTTCAAGAAGCATAATTGTGCCGTTTCCCCCAGAGAGCAGCTTATCCGGCGTGGGTGAAAGAGATTTCATGGAGTCCGTTTGGTATAGGCGCTTCTTCAAGGTTCCGAGGGATTGGCTGGATAATCGCATACTATTACATTTCGGCGCTGTCGATTACGAGGCGACTGTTTGGGTTAACGGCCATAAAATCGGCTCACATAAAGGAGGGTATACGCCCTTCACATTTGATATAAGCCGCTTCGTGAAACCTGAGGATAATGAGCTTACCGTTTGGGCGATTGATGAATGCAGAAGCGGGCTGCAGCCAACCGGGAAGCAGAGCCATAGGCTGAAATCTTACAGTTGCTTTTACACGCGCGTAACCGGGATTTGGCAAACTGTTTGGTTAGAATCTGTTCCTCAGCAATATATAAAATACTTTCAACTGTTGACTGATCCATATTCCGGGAGAGTTTCCTTAAAGGTGCACATTGATAATGTTAAAGATAGATATATCCTGTCAGCTTACGCCCAAGAGGGAGGGAAAATAGTCGCCGAAGCCGAGGTAGCTTCTTCAAGCCCGACGAACCGTATCTGCATAAATATTTCAAATCCGCACCCCTGGTCCCCAGAAGACCCGTACTTGTACACGCTGATTCTTAAACTCTATTCGCAAGATAGATTTATTGATGAAGTCCGCTCCTACTTTGGCCTGCGTGAAGTTCGTAAGTTAAAAAATAAGATTTTAATCAACAATAAAGCTCGTTTTCTAAGATTTGTTCTGGATCAAGGATATTACCCAGACGGCATCTACACAGCCCCTTCAGATGAGGCGTTAAGGCGGGATATAGAATTATCTAAAAATATGGGGTTCGATGGCGCTAGGCTCCATCAGAAAGTCTTCGAGCCCCGCTTCCTCTATTGGGCTGATAAACTCGGGTATCTTGTAGCCGCAGAGTTCCCAGACTGGGGCATCAATCTAACAAATGCCCTAGCTAGGGAGATGTTACTTGACGAGTGGATTGAAGCTGTTAGAAGAGACGTAAATCATCCATGCATAATTATATGGACTCTTTTCAATGAAAGGACCATTCGCATGGGTGATGAATCATGCGCTAATTTTGTCAGAAGAGTTATCAGGCTGACAAAGATGCTTGACCCGTCGAGGTTGATTATTGACTGCAGCGGATGGACTCATGTTGATGAAGAAATTGACGTATATGACGTCCATGATTATGAGCAGAAGCCGGAAATCTTCAAATCTCATTATGCGGGACTTACTGAACTATATAAGCATGCCGACGTAAACCCAGCGCCCTTAGATTTTAGATCTCCAATAGAAGCGGATTTTATGAGAAACGCCCCTTATCATGGTCAACCATTCATTGTAAGCGAATATGGCGGAATATGGTGGAACCCGCCTGGAATGGAGGTTGATGGAAGCTGGGGTTATGGCGAAAGACCTAAAAACGTTGATGATCTCATCGCTAGATATAAGTCCTTAACTGAAACCTTGCTTTTCAACAACGCTATTTCAGGCTTCTGCTACACGCAGCTATATGATATTGAGCAGGAGACAAATGGGCTGTATACGTATGATAGGAAGCCAAAAGTTAACCCAAGATTCATAAGGAGAATTAATAGGCAAAAAGCCGCGATAGAAGAAGAAACCGTATGAAAAAGAATATTAGCCACGATGCTGAAGCATAGGCTGAAGAAAGCGCAGAGGATAAGGCTGAAATTGGCTAGGAACATACT
>JAGTRG010000086.1 GCA_018396435.1 Candidatus Bathyarchaeota archaeon | reverse complement strand
AGCTTTAAGAGCAAAGCATAAATAGATTTTTTAAAATATCCAGCTTACTTCAACCTGAAAGGTGGAGACTTTATGAGCTGCATGTTTGGCTTTTATGCTGCGCATGAACAATACGACCCAAATGAGCTGTTGAACTTCGCCGTCAAAGCGGAGAAATACGGCTTTGATACGATTTGGAGCAGTGACCACTTTCATCCATGGTCTCATACAAATGCGCATTCAGGTTTCGCTTGGGTATGGATGGCTGTGGCTGCTGAGAGAACTAGAAAGGTTCTTATAGGCTCAGTCACGCCTCCGCTTTTAAGGCATCATCCTGGAGTAGTGGCGCAAGCATTTGCAACCTTAAACGTCATGTACCCTGGCCGAATATTCCTTTGCTTGGCTACAGGGGAATCTATGAACGAAGCCCCATTGGGGTTAAAATGGCCTTCCTATAGGGAAAGACTGGCTAGGCTCGAGGAGGCCATAATCATAATTAAAAGACTGTGGAAAGAGGACTTTGTAGATTTTGAAGGAAAGTATTACCGTTTAAGAAAGGCGAATTTATACACTAAACCCAAAACTCATATTCCATTGTATGTGGCGGCTAACGGTCCATCAACCGCATATGTTGCGGGTAAATACGCCGACGGACTTTTAACGAGCGGTCGTGTCTTCGAAGAAAAATTTCAGTCAGAAATTTTACCTGCCTTAGAAAAGGGCGCTAAAGACGCGAATAGAAATCCTGAAGAAATCAAGAAAATCATACATATAATAACGTCTTATGATGAAGATTTTGATAGGGCTGTTGAGGGTTGCCGATTCTGGAACGCCACTATGGTGCCAGGGATATTTGATGCTGAAGTCTACGATCCTAGAGAGATAGAGGAAAAAGCTCGATCGATTAAAAGGGAGGACGTGATTAAGAGGCGCTTCATTGTGACCTCAGAGGAGGATGCCATTAAAAAAATCGAGCTATATCTAAAGTTCGGGGTAAATGAAGTGGAGTTTTTAAGCACGAGTCCGGATCAGAATAAATTTATCGAGTTCTTTGGGGAGAAGGTGTTACCCTACTTTAAAGATCGGAAACCATAGAAATAACTCTGCATGGAGATGCTTCAACTCCCTTAATTGCAAGGGGAGCTATAATAAAGAATGCTCTTGCAACTTTGTTGCCCTTTAAAACCACATCTAAATTCGCAAGTTCCTCCACCACCAGAATTCCCGCGTCGAAAAGCATTTTGTGTATCTCACGCGACGGAGTTTTCGTTGGTGGTCCTTTAACAGCTACCTTGCCGCCCCACCCTCCAACGCTAAGCGTATCTATTCCTAGGATTTTAACACCTTTCCTCACCAGAAAATGCGCTGCACTTTCTCCTATATACGGCCATTTAAACAAGTATGTTGCTGTGTGATTCCTCTTCTTAGACCAACCTGTGAACACGCAAACAATCTCTCCTTCATTAATATAGTCGCTGTATCTAGCAAGATCTTCCTCTGTTATTTCTTCTCCCGCGCCCTTATAACTTAAATCTACAACTATACCATCGCCACAGAGGTCTTCTAAAGTGTAATCGTCCATGGATTTGGAGTTAGGTATCATGTGAAGTGGAAAGTCAATGTGTGTTCCTAGGTGGGTGTGCATGCTAGTGATCACGCTTACATTAGAGCCTTCTCTTTCTACAGTTCTGATTTGTTCAATCCTAAATGGTGGCAAAGTGGGGTATGAAGGCATATCAGTGTATAGTTTGTGTGTCAGATCTATAATCTTATAATGCTTATTCATGGGCTTCCCCTAGCCTCTTTTATAATCTTAAGAGCTTCGGCGGTTAATTCTGAGATTTTCTCCATTTCTCCACTATTTATTAGTTCTTTCTTACAGATCCATGTTCCGCCTATGGCCCAAGCTCCCGCTTTAATGAAATCCGCCAAATTTTTTGCATTGATTCCCCCTAAAGGAATAAACCTAGCATTTGGAAAAACGGCTTTTAAGGCTTTAATGTGCTCTGGTCCGCCTGAGGTTGCGGGAAAAATCTTTAACAAAAGCGGCAAATCTCCCACATTTGTGACTTTGCCTTCTTTAGCCTTAACCGCTGCTTGTATAGCCCGGTTAACTTCTGTAGGTGTATAAATGCCTGGGCACACAATGATATCGTTTTTAACACAATATGTAACGATTTCCTCATCTAGATGGGGCGAAACAATGAAGCGCGCGCCTGTCTTTATAGCTTCTTGAGCTATTTGCACCGAGAAAACTGTGCCAGCTCCGACTAACATTTCTGGAAGTTTCTCTCTTAGAACTTTTATGGCCTCCATGGCTCGTTGCGTACGCATAGTAATCTCGATTACATCTAAACCAGCTTTAAGAAATGCCTTTCCAAGGGGAACGGCTTTCTCAGGATCTTCGATGATTACTACAGGTATTAAACCCTTTTCCTCAATTCTTTTCAGATCTTGTTCAAATGGTTTCATGTATGTAGTGATTAGAGCTGTAAAATATTAATTTTACTGATTCCTGGTAAAGTATAATCTTTCAGAAAATAGGTTAGCATGCGTATTTTTCGTGGACTATTATCGAATATTATTAGCGGTACATTGTAAAGCCTTAATGGAGAATAAGAGTGGTTAAATAAAAAATAAGTGTTAAGGGTTAATGCAAACCTTTAAGCCGCCCCTTGAAGAAGCTACTTCAAATGCTTTTGTCATCTCGTTTAACGGGAAGCGGTGGGTTATGAAACGTTTTACATTTAGCACGCCAGAACTGACAAGCGCAAGTGTTTTCCGAAAGTCATAGATTGATTGGGACGACGTTCCAAACACGAAAAGCTCTCTGTAATGGATCAGGTTTGTGTTTAACGGGACAATCTCCTTGCCAGCCGGAAGCCCGGCGAAAAAGTTTATTCTACCGCCTTTTGCTGCTATGGATAGAGCTTGTTGCTGTGTTACTGGAGAGCCAACGGCGACTATAACCACGTCTGCTCCCTGTCCATCCGTGATCTCGTTAACTCTCGAAGCCAAATCTTCCTTCAATGGATTTATTAAGTAATCTGCTCCGAAGTTAGCGGCTTCCTTTAACCTCTCATCATCCACCTCGCTCACAATAACCTTTGATGCTCCAATAGCCTTAGCTAACGCAATGTGCATAAGTCCTATCGGTCCAGCGCCTATAACGGCAACTATGTCTCCAACTCCTGTGTGGGCGAACTCTTGGCCGTGAAGACAGGCTGAAAGGGGTTCAACGAGTGCTGCTTCTTCATATGAGAGGTTGTCAGGCACTTCGCAAACACCGCCTGTTTTGAAGGCTTCCGGAGGAATTTTAATATACTCAGCAAAGGCTCCGTCAACATCAATACCTAAAGCGTATCTTGAATTGCAAAGCTCATGCCTGCCAGTTACGCAATATCTGCATCTTCCACAATACATGTTTGGATTAACAATTACTCTCATGCCAGCCTTAAGATGGTTCTTTAAGTTTGCGCCAACCTTTTGGATTTCTCCGGCAAATTCGTGTCCCAGAATCCGTGGCAATTTGACACGGGGGTCGCCGTAAGTATAGATTCGAATGTCTGTGGCGCAAACTGTTGCAGCCTTGACCCGTACAAGGAATTCATCATCACCAATTGTGGGTTCTTCAATTTCTTCAAA
>JAGTRG010000085.1 GCA_018396435.1 Candidatus Bathyarchaeota archaeon | reverse complement strand
CAATAATGCGAAATTGCGTTGCACTACATTATTTATCTAAAGTTTACTTAAAGTTTACGAAGAGAACAGAAGACTTCAGAATCAAACTTAAAAAGCATGAAAAATCCTACATCCAGCACCTTATATATATAAAATATTAACTACACATAAAATCAATGGAAACCTTAAGTTGCCACGTCCCGCTATGCAGGAGGAAACTTAAATAGTTTTCAGACGCATTCAATAAGTGAGCGCCATGTTTAAAAGGAGAGCTTTAATAATTATACTTATAGCTATATCGGCCATAATTTTAGTGTTGACCATTATGTTTCTAGGAGACCCATTTATATTGCACCCTGAACTTAGAAACGTTAAAAAGCCTACATTGAATCTGGAGAAGATTCCGAGGCTTATACTGGCATTCTACTATCCATGGTATGGTACGCCTGACGGGCCCACAGGGTTCTGGAGGCATTGGGATGAAGGGGGACATAACCCCAACACGCTTAGAGACGGTAGGAAAGACTTAGGCGCGACTGATTACCCTGTCAACGGACCGTACGATTCTAAAGACGAAAGTATTATAACCTGGCATTTCAAACTCGCCGAGGAGGCTGGCTTAGACGGCTTCATAGTTAGCTGGTGGGGTTTTGAAAAATTTGAAGACGAAGTTTTCCGCTTAATATTGAAAACATCTGAAGAAGTGAATACTTCTATAAAATTAACGGTATATTATGAAATTATCCGCGGAGTCAGGGACGAGGTCATTAAAGATATTGAGCAGATTCTTAGAGATTACGGGAGCCGAGAAGCATTTCTCAAAGTTCAAGGATATCCCGTGATCTTCATATATTCAAGGGCTCTACAGCAGTTAGGCTATAGGGATTGGGATTATGTAGTTAGAAAAGTACGCTATGACGGGTTTAAAGTCTTACTGATAGCCGATAGCTTCGATGAGCGCGCTGCCGAAATATTTGACGGAATACATACGTACAACCCAGTTGGAATACTTCATAGAGGTGAAAGCTTAAAAGACACATATATCAACGCTAGGAGAGTTGCCGACAAGCATGGTGTCATATTCTTGGCCACAACACTGCCAGGCTACGATGATATACACGTAAGACAGCCTGGGCTAGCATATCCCCGAAGGAATGGCAGCACTTACAAGGAGACTTGGGAAGCCGTTTATGAATCTAATGCAGACTGGGTATTAATATGTTCGTGGAACGAATGGCATGAAGGTAGTGAAATAGAGCCCAGTTTAGAGCATAGAGATTTATACTTGAATATTACGGCTGATAACGCGAGGAGGTTTAAAGGCCACCAAGGAGGCTCTTCCATTTAAACCATAAGCTGCTTTCAGCCAAGTCAACGGGTGCCCCAGCCAATCAAAATTATTGGATTACCCTATCCACCCATTCTAGCACCTGAGTTTTAAGTTGCTCAAGTGCTTCACGATTTGTTGAAGCGCCTATGACATCTAGCGCATGGTTCTTTATGAGCGAATACTCGTAGACTCACTTATTTGTGTGGTAGCAATTGCTGAATAACGTGAAACCAAGAATACGGGTTATGTGCACTAATAAGGCGTTTGGGAGAAAAAGAAAAATTAGAGAACCCCGAAAACTGGAAAAACATGATGTCAATAAAATATTTAAAAATTAATTTTGTGCCATTATCATTTATATGTATATTGGTGATAGCTTGGATTACTGGAGAATCGGCATAGATATTGGCGGAGCGTTTACAGACTTATATGCTGCTAGCGCAAAAAGTGGGGAAAACATCTGGGTGAAGGTCGAGTCAACGCCCCCAAATTTTGAGGAGGGAGTTCTTAAGGGCATTATGGAGTTGGAGAGATCCGGCGTTCATGTTAGAGACGCAGCGTACATTATCCATGGGCAGACGGTTGTTGTAAACACAATAATTACTAGGAGTGGGGCGAGAGTTGGGTTTATAACCACCGAAGGGTTTGATACTATGGAGATTCAGAGGGCCAATAGGCGAGATCTCTTTAATTTTAGATATAGAAAGCCCTTGCCCTTCGTCTCCAAGTATATGACTACATGGGTTAATGAGCGGATGGATTCAGATGGAAGCATCTATAAGCCTCTCA
Source organism: Candidatus Bathyarchaeota archaeon (assembly GCA_018396435.1). Lineage (GTDB taxonomy): Archaea > Thermoproteota > Bathyarchaeia > Bathyarchaeales > DTEX01 > DTEX01. Next base: position 1,750 of record JAGTRG010000085.1, on the reverse strand, counting down.
ATGAAAGCGAGACGGAGAGAGCCGTTAATTTCCTTCTCAATAGAAATGCGGAATCATTGGCCATAGGATTCATAAATAGCTATGTTAATCCAGATCATGAAGTGAAAACTAAAGAAATAGCCAAGAGAATTCTTAAAGAAAGAGGCATTGAAAAACCCTTCATCACCATTTCAAGCGATTTAAGCCGTGAATGGAGGGAGTATGAACGCTTTAGCACCGCGGTCTTAAATGCCTATGTTCAACCAGTATTCGTTCGCTACCTAGAGAAACTCGAGAGCATTCTGCGGAAAAAAGGTTTTCACGGGATATTTTATATAACGCTCTCATCAGGGGGCGTAGTCACGTCCGAATATGCAAAAAACTATCCGATTACAACAATAGAGGGAGGCCCAATATCTGGAATTATAGGGGGAACACGCTTAGCTTCCCTTCTGGGAATAAGAAATATTATTGTAATAGATGGTGGCAGCACAACGACAAAGGCCGGGCTTGCAAAAGACTTAGCGCCTATGGTGCATACTGAGTACTGGATTGAGCAAGACGAGTGGAACGCTGGCTACCCGCTCAGAGTACCTACGTTAGATATTCACGAGGTTGGACTTGGCGGCACAAGCATTATTTGGGTTGATGATGCGGGTAATCTACGCGTCGGCCCTGAAGCAGCAGGCGCAAGGCCTGGTCCTGCCTGCTATGGGGTTAGCGGCAGTAAACCCACGCTGACAGATGCATATGTAGTAGCCGGCTATCTAAACCCTAAATATTTGCTTGGCGGCAGACTTAGGATTTTTAAAGATAAAGCCTTTAATGCATTACGAGATGTGGCAGAAAGTTTAGGTCTAGACGCTGATGAGGCAGCTTACGGAGCCATTAGAGTAGCCAATGACCTTGCTGCCAACCTTATAAGACAGATTTCGGTGAAAAAAGGATACGACCCCAGAGAGTTCACATTAGTTGCCCATGGGGGCGCAGGACCCATGTTCGCTCCCTTCATCGCCGAAGAACTACAAGTGTCAAGCGTAATGGTGCCCACCATTCCAAGCGGGGTCTTTAACGCTTGGGGGATGATTGGTTTAGATATAAGGCATGAAATCATTCAGACCAACATGATGCTAATTAGGGAGAGCGAAGACTCCATATATTCCATAAATAGGTTCTTTGAGGAGCTTGAGAACAAAGTTAAAGAAATATTTAGAGACGAAGGTATTGATCCGCGAACCATAGAGATAATGAAGTATTTAGACATGAGGTATGAGGGGCAAGCACATGCCTTAAAGATTCAATGCTTAAGCGGTAAATTAAGGAGAGTTGAAGATGTAGCGGAAAGATTCCATGAAGAGCATTATAACGAATACGGATTTAACCTGCCTAAAGGCAATATTGAAATCGTGAATTTTCATGTAGTCGGAGTGCACAGGGTTACACCGCCAAACATTGAAAAGAGAGCCGTCCATGGCTCACTTAAAGACGCCCATTTAGGCGAAAGAGAGGTATATATGGAAAGCGAAGAAGTTTTAGTTCCAATTTATAAAAAGGAGAATCTGCCGTCAGACGCCATCCTGAAGGGGCCCTGCATAATTGAGAGCGACACTTCCACGGTAATCGTTACCCAAGGCTTCAAAGCTATTCACGATGAATATGGGAACATTATTCTAATTAAAGCGGGGGTTGATAGCCCTGAGTAAAAGCGTTATATCAGTTCAAATAGTTAAGAATACTTTATCAAGCATAGTTAAGGAGATGTTCTGGACAG
>JAGTRG010000009.1 GCA_018396435.1 Candidatus Bathyarchaeota archaeon | reverse complement strand
CAAGGTTTAACCCTTTAATCTCAGCGAAATGGGCAATTTTAAGCGTATCCATATTGCTGCTTGTAGCCCTGCTGTACTTGCTATGGATATGTAAATCGGCTATGACTCTCATACTTTTCCGCTAACCCTCATATTATTTCTATATGCTTTTCAGATATTTACGCTTTCGGAAAAACATTGGCCTATCTTTCTCGCAGACATGCCTCAGTACCTCCTTGACAAGACTAGGAATATATGGCGCCCGCTCGTCTTCTTCTGTGCCGGCTTATGGAGAGAGACGGAGACCCATAGGGGTTCCCCCTCCCTAGTTTTTCTATGCTTCACAGCGTCCACTAGGATTTCTAGGGCTCTGATTTGCTAAAGCGGGCTTCTGGGGCTTCTGTTACAGCGCAGCTTTTGTTCTCGCAAACGTAACTCTTGTTCCCATCTTTAGACATTTATGTTCCAAAATCCCCCTTAACATAACCAAAAACCCTATTTTTCCTTTATTTCGGGTTCTCTTATGAAAATGGCTGTCGCCACAAACGTAAGGATCATTGCGATCAATAGTGAAATGAAGGGGGATGCTGGAGAAATAGACTCGTATAGAAAACCGCCTAAAAGTAACGCTCCGGAACCCAGGAGACAATCTGTAAAATTGGAAAAGCCCATCACTTTTCCCCTATATTCTTTCGGGGTTAAGTCAGCCTGCAAGGAAGGATACGCAGTAAAGATCAAGACGTTACAGATCGCTGAGAATGCGAAGAAAATATATAATCCCACCATGTCGCCATGTATAAACAATGCCATTCCGAGAGCACCGAACGCAGAAGATAATATCAAAGGTTTTTTCCTTCCGAAGGCGTCTACTAATTTGCCTATAGGAAGTAATAGGCAATAAAAGATTGCGGAATAAAAAGTCTGTAAGATTGCCCATTGGGTCTCGCTCACTTTCAAAACTTCTCTCGCATAAAGCACGTAATAAGGCATGCACATTCGGACAAAAAATGTGACGGGTGTAAAGACAAGGAAAAGATGTAGCATAGTTTTCGGCACGTATCTCCAAACAATTATGCACTCCCTAAAGGCTCTAAGGCACTCCCTAAATAATCCCTCTGAGGAAACGCTGGTCTCTTCAACTCTTAAAGTTTCTCTCATATTAAGAAGCACTAATCCGCAAATAAGCCAGCATGCTGAAACTATTAGGTAAGCTGTTCTCATGCCGTTTAACAGACCATATTTTAAATATAATATTCCTGCGATAACTGGTGAAAAGATCGAAGTGATGCCTGCAAGCATGGAAAGAGAATAGCCTAAACCACGTTTCTCTGGAGGTAATGAATCTGCAATGATCGCTATCCATGCAGGTTGAGAAATAGCCAATATGCCAACCGAGATTTCGCCGAAAAGGACATAGTGCCATGTTGGGGCTGCAGCAAAAATTAGAAATGTAATTGCCCTCAAAAAACATGTACTCACAATAAGGCTTCTTCTACCACGCTTGTCTGCCCAGTAACCACCAACAAGTTGTAGAAAAGCCATCGTGAACCATGATGCGGACAAAACTGCCCCGATTAAGAAAGGTGAAGCGCCCAAAGCTTCAACATAAAGCGAATAATAGGTGCCAGGGAGGAGATGGGCGAAATCCGTAACTGCCCAAACAACCACAAGTAAAGAAACGTTTCCAGACACGAAGCTAAACTCTTTCTTTAAATACTTTAACATTAAAAATCACCCAAAAAGGGACGCTATATAAAGAGCAAATAGGTCATCTGGGCTACTATTCTACAATCATGATGCACAGCATCCTACAAATCTTTTTTAAGATTCAATCATTTAAATTTCTTTCGTTATGCGCGAATTATATTTATTCCATTTTTCTTTCCTTTATTGTTGAATGGAATTTTTCCTTGAGAAGAAAGAACTTGGGAGGCCTAGTGTCAGGTATACTGTTAACCTCTCTAACAAGCCGATTATTATAATTCGCTCCATTCAGCAATCACTACTAACAAAAACTTAAACAAGAAAAATATTAATTTACAGTAAAACAAAATTTACAAAATAGCAAGCGAAGAATAATGGTTAAACATTCAGCAGAGACGCATCGATGATTAATATGGCAGATTATTATTTGTGGATGAAGAACCTTCAACATCCAAAGTTGAAAAATTGGGTTTCAGAAAGAAATAAAGCCGCAAGGAAACAGCTTAAAGACCTCTCTAAGAAACTTAGACTAAGAATCGAACATTACTACATGATTCCCTACGTTCTTCTAGTTAGAACAAGCAGTAAAGGGCATTTCATTCTTTTGCGTGATGACCGAAGCTTCAAGATAAGAATAATTACCCCAGATGGGCCCATGAACGACCTGATCGACTCCAGAGATCAGTGGCAGTCATTCTTATCATGAAACATCAACCATTGATGTTTTTTTCTCGGAAACATCAACTGTAGTGACTTTCAATTCTCTTTGTGAGGTTCACTAGGTGGCAAGGTTCTGCTTTGTGTAAGTCTCGGCTGGACAAAGAGCGATATTTACTTAGGAAAGTTGAAAGAACCTAAGAGCTGGGATCTGTTATATGGGAAAGGCGACTTTCTAGCCTTGTCATACAATTCTTGGAAGATGACGGCACCTTCGTGGCTGCCAACCTTAGAGGTGGTAAAGAATATGGCGAAGAATGGCATAGAAAAGTCATGAGAGAGATGAAACAAAACGTTTTCGACGACTTCATCGCCTGCGGCCGCGGGATTCCGGAGCAAAACGAACAACGAAAATATTAGAGCTATCTGACGTTATGGCATTCATTTATAAAACATTAGGCGTCGTGAACCGTGAGAATCCCGGGCGAAAATAGCATGGATACGAAAAAGGAAGTTGCTGACAGACAACTTCTCAATGTTATGAAGGGCTTTTGGCAATAGAAGCGACAGAAAAAGGTCGTACTCACTCTTCACAAGAAAATCAAGAGGTAGCTGAATCCCAAACTTTGAAGGGGGAAGAGTAGACTTTATCTAGGGCGTTAGCTCTGTCTCATCGTTTACTGTGAAAGGTGGATCTTTAAAAATATATCATATGAGAACGAACAAAAAAATATAAGTAAGTTTGAATTGTTAATTAAGTTGGGGGATACAAAATATCAACATAATTAAGGTGACCCACTCTAGAGGACTACTAATGGAGACTAAAATGAAAAAGGTTGTCTCGTTTACAGTTCTCGTCGTACTCTCAGTTATAGGAGTTGGCAATGCACTGAGTCTTAAAAGGTTTAACCAATCTTTTACTGTCGTTTCAGCGGAATTAAACGGTCCGAGATTCGCAAGTAGCTTGGAGGGTTTGAGGGTAGATGTCGTTCTCTCAAGTTCGAGCGTGAAAACCGGGGAAACGCTCCAGATGAGAGTTAACCTTACAGGACCCAAAGCTTGGAATGTTAATCTAGCAAGATTTACTGTAGCAAACTCCAATGGAGAAAAGGTTTACAATGTATATATTTGGCTGCCTCACAGAACGCTAGCTGCTGGAGAGAACCCGCCCCAAGACTATGTTTTCTATCTTGAATGGGAGGCGAAAAGGAATCCCACGGCTAGTAATGTGGAAGTCACTCCAGGATTATACTCATTCGCTCTGGCGTTCGAAGTGGAAGGGAAGGAACTGAATGTAAGAGGAACAATAGAGGTAAAATAGATATGTCAAGCAAGAAGCTTCCTTCAATACTGCTACCTAAGTCGCTTGCGATTCTGATATTATCGTTCGTCGTCATATCCAGCATTCTTGTTTTGTCTAAGCTGTCATCCATGCCGACCGAGAAGGAGAAACCACCCCTGCCGCCAGTCTTCGAGGGGATACATCAACTAGGCATCGTTAACGCCCCGCCAGTAACGGTGGTAGTTGGCTGCTCAATCCCTGATTTTCCAAGTGAAGTGACCATCTATAGGGTTATTAAGCCCAAGGTTGATGACGTCTATGCTGCTAATATGGCTCAACAGCTTGGTTTTGACGGCGAACTCATCCCGCTTAATCCAGGTGAAACTAGGGAGGTCTACACGTACATAAATGAAACTCATAGATTAGAGATAGGTCTGGATGGAAGCATACTATTATCAAAGGAAACCGATCTGCAACTGCCCCGAAGCCTTCCTTCAGAGCAAGATTGCATCACAATAGCAAAGAGATGGCTTACGGCTCACAACATGTACTCTGAAAATATTGTTGAAGTGGAGACAAAGCCTTATCTTATGGTTGATGGAGATCCCCTCGCTATAGGAGTAACATTTAAGGTTGCTATTGGAGGCTACGAGGCGTACGGTCTAGGCATTTTTGTAGCGGTCGGTGAAAGTGGAGAAATAGTAACAGTCTCAAGGAATCTGCCTCAATTTGAAGCGTATGGAAGCGTCAAGCTCAAGTCTGTCGATGAAGCTCTTGTGATTCTGAAGCGCTATTTGACGAGTCCTTCGCCCCCTCAACCCGAGAACCTTGAGTGCATCATCAACATGCGGGCTTTCACACAACTGACAGTGCAAAGGATCACGCTCCAATACTTCAATAATGCGGGATATCTTCAGCCCGTCTACGTCTTTGAAGGCGAAGCATATGACCAATATAGTCCAAAGCTAGAATCCTTCGTTGGTCTGGTCGACGCTGTAAATAGAACAGTTTGATGAAAGTTGGAGAGGAGGAAATTTCCGGGGGTAAGATGATTTCTAATAAAGTCTAATTTGTCAAAGAGCTCGGTGTTTTTGCATCCTACTTTTCTTGTCCTCGATTTAAACAACCCTTTTGCTGATAAGGAGTTTATTTAAGGATGATAGAAGATATCGGGGTTCTTCTCCAAATATTTCGCGTACAAATCTATTAGCTCCTTTAGCCGTAAAAGCTTAATCTCGCTTTTTCCAACTCTGGCAGTTTTCATTATCCCATGTTTTCTGCAGGGCTCCTCCATTTTAGCAAAGTCCGGGTAGGGTCCAAAGCCTATATCCCATCTTGGCCATCCCAAATCCTCACCATACTTTCTTATTAGCTCTTGAGGAGGCTGAATCTTTTCCAGTATATTCCTAGGCAGTTGAACACGCGATTCAGCTAAGTGCATCGCAGAACAGACGTCTAATCCAGTGCCTATAAGAAGTACATAACCATCTAGTTCAAGAACCTTTTTGTAGCCTTCATCTGCGCTGTTTTTGGCAACCTCAATTATTTCCTTTGCTCTAGATCCTATGGCAGCAATTGAATGTGTGGGGTTAAGACTTCTAAAAGCATTATGCCTTTTCCTAAAGCTTTCGGGAATTATCCCAGTCCAGCATGAAGTTCGCTTAGGATCATAATGCATGATTTTGTATTTCCAAGTTACTCCAAGTTCGATCTCTCTTCTGCTCCGCCTAACTCTTCTTCGGTTTGTGGAATATGTTGGCATTATAACGGTGCCTTCTTCACCGACTGTTTCAAGAAGCGCATCGATCACTGTTTCAGCTCCACCTTCCACAAATCCGAAACTGCTTAATGAGCTATGAACTATAACGATATCTCCCCTTTTTAGCCCAAGCTGCTGTAGACCCCTTTTAATGTCGTCTTTAGTCACATAAGCATCTTTTCCAAGTTTCATATTTTTCCTCATGAATTATCACTTTCTTCTCAACAATGTCATTGGTCTATTGAATTTTTCCGCCTTCTCCAAAGGCTGTTTCAGGTCAAAGTTGTTAAACCAGCCGAGAAATTCAAATTTACCGTTTCTATTAAGAAGTTCAAGAAACTCTTGCGGGAAAATCAGCTTGCCAACTTCTTCAGTCATAAAAACCTTAGTTTTTTCCTCTTCTATTACTTCAAGGGTTATTCTCCCCACCACTTTCTGATCCACATAACTTAAAGGAACAACGCTCCAATTCACATTTATAATCAAACTATCCTTTATAACAGTCCAGCTTTCTCCTCCAAGCCCGGTCCAGTCAAAATGAACACCGCCATCTAAAAGATATAAGCCGCCCCTTTTCAAGCATGCCGCCACCGAATCTAGATGAGTGAGAAATTCGCTGTTCGTTTCAACATTCAAAGAGCCGAGCATACAAAAGGCAAAATCGAAACTCTCCTTAACTTTAAAGTTGCGCATATCCGCATGTATAACCTCTATTTCAACACCAGCCCTCCTTCCTCTCTCCAAAGAATAATCTAGCATAGCCCTGCTTATATCTAAACCCGCAAAAGAGTAGCCCCGCTTGACAAGCTCCAACATGTAGGGGCTTGGTCCGCATCCAATGTCAAGAACACGTTTAACCCTAATTTTTGAAAATCTTTTAATACATTCCTCGAAGAAGTCAACTTCTTTGGCTATGTTCCTGAAGCCGAAGGCCACATCGTAATAAAATGGGTTTTCGTAAACTTCTGGATAAATTTCCCGTTTCGCCATAAACTCTCAACGAGGATATTTAGCTTAAACTTTGATTTAAAGACTCATTTCATCTGCCCTCACCAGCTTCTACAATCTGTAAAATTTCCCTTTTCTTATCTAAACCTAAACAAGTTTTTCGGCGACATCTCAGAGACCGAGGAATCTAAATTTATGCATAGAGAGAAGAATAGGTCTTATATTTTCGTGATAGAGCCCTCTTTGACTTTAACCTCGTTAAATGCGCCGTCAGCATAGTATAGAAGTGTGCCCTGGGCTAAGCTCTCAACAATGGTTCTTCCATCAGGCATCCGGAAGACCCTCACTAGGGATCGTGGGAGGAGATACTCCTTCAACCCTATAACCGCTTTATCATCCTTAACTGGCACCAGGTTTACTACTTCCACATCAAGTTCGCCAAGAGATAAGTTCAATTTTTCATTGCGCTTAAGCAGACCATACTCGTCGCTGAAAACTTTATAGTAAGCATAAACTTCGCACTCAATGGGGAAGGGTAGCGCATTAAGCGATATAGAATCCTCTATCTTCTCCCCCATCTTATTAACGTTAAATGCGGCGACGGATACGCTTCCATTAACCTCCGAGGCTAACTTTAGAAGCGCATGTTCATTGTATGGGTCTCTGAATAAAACGTCGCTTGTTGGCAGTGCTGGGCTGTCAACTTTAGTCAGACTTCCATCTGGCAGAACAAAGCGCTTGAGCAGTTCAATGTCTGTCTTATCGGGTTCTCTATCCGTTATATAGACGGGGCCGCCGCTGAATACTCTGGCAACAGCGTGAACCTTTGCGTATGGATCATATGACATAAACATATCGTAGTCTGGGTATGCCATGTGGCTGAACAGTAGGGCGTTATATGAGCTGAAGATTGTATGAAGCTTTGCATCAGCCTTCCAGAAGGGTATGTAATCCATTGAAACCCTCATGATGTTGCTGAATAGGAAATTGCTGTAATCTTCCGGAACCATGCTCATACAGTTCAATACTTCCAGACCGTTAGCATATGCAGCTGCCTGCATGGAAAGCTCAACGTTTTTGGCAGATTCTCCAACCATCGATGCCTCGTGATATAACGCGTGGATAACCCATTGATTATCCACCTTAACAAGGTTTACGCCATTACTTTTAACCCATGAAAAGAACTTTCTGTAAAACTCAAATGCCTCGTTCATATTTGGCGGAGGAACATAGCTTTCATTAAATTTCGAGAAGTATCCTCTAACTCCCAACTCCTTGGATAAGTCCTCCTCGAAGCCGCTCCAATGGATGTTTATTGTGTGCCATAAACCCACCGAACCCACGCCGAGCCCCTTTAGGCTGTTAACGACGCCGCGTATGCCTTCTGGGAACCGCTCGTTTGAGGATAATCTCCTTAAAATTCTACGCGGCCAACCCTCCCTTCTCACTTCATCCTGCCATCCATCATCTATCATAACCCAGCCTATTCGAAGCCCTCTATTCAGCAGGCCGCTGACTATTTTAATAATATTTTCATGGGATAAGTCATCGGTTAATAGAGCGTTCCAAGAACACCACCCAATCTTCTCCATTATCGTAGGCTGCTTCTTCATTCTCCTAGGCTTAAATATTACAAATGAAGATGCGGAGTTAACACAATTCTCAACGGCCCTGTAGGGGTCCTTATCAACAGATATCGACGCAATCCAGCTTAATTCAATATCCTTAGCGCTTTTTCCTGAGAAGATTCTAAGCCTTAAGCCTGGTCCTAAATACGCCGTTGTTTTATCCGTGAGCGTAAGTAGAGCCATATATCTGTCACCATAATTAGCCAGCATAAAGATACTATAGTAGGGTACGCCTTCAGAACCCTCTGAGAGCACCGGGTAAGCCCAGCATGGGTAACCGCGCATATGTTCTTCATGCTCAACATAACCCAGCTTTGGGGGATAATCCGGATTATCAGGCGGTTTGGGGCCCCTCGGCTCCTTACCTATGGCAAATTGATTATAATACCCAAATGCACCTGCGTAGTATTTGGCTGAGTCCTTATGAGTTGTCAACGCTAAGACTTTAGATGGCTTCCCAGCCTCAATCTCAATCTCCAGCGGAAACTTATAATTTAGGTTCTTTAGGGAAGCTGCTGAAAAGCCGAGGATGCAGAAAGACCCATCGGCAACAACTTTTATATTGACAAGGGCTTCCCTGCATCGGTACCTATAAATTTTACATTTATCCTCTATATGCGATCCATCATGTTCGCAGGCTGATTTAGATCCATCAGCGAAGATAACTGTCACAGACTTTATCTCTATGGTTAAGTCCTCAACGCTGAAGGATAATTTATCCATGCTCACACCTATTACTAGTAGAAATTACCTTTTCACTTAAAAGATTAGTGATTTTGAGCAGATCTAGGGATAAGCTAATCGCGCCAATAAAATTGCTACAGTAGCAATTTTTTTCTTAGGGATAACAACTGTAGCAATTTTAAATCAGGGATGAGAGTTTTAAGGATGGCTGAAAAGAAGCCTCCAGAGGTGTTAATGGGATTCCACTGAAGGATTTCATAAAATTACTGACTGCTGGAAAACCTTAAACCCGTAACGGAGAAACCTTCAAACTTCCGCTTATGCGGAATGAAGTTTTCTGATCTAAAACAGCTCAGGCTTAGCAAACTTTATTGTTTTAGCTGCTCCCATGCTTCACCCGCAACTCGCTGCAAAAGAAAAAGGTTACAGTCGATAGTAGCTGCGCTTTGGCTGTCGCGCATAGAACTCTCTCTTTTCACCCTCTCCGAAGATCGTACATTCTTAGTAGCTTCTCCTTATAAGATTTTGTGGTGTAAATTAAGGTTTAAGTCGCTCGTGTGTTTGATTGATTGTCTAAACAGAAAATACGAGGGTTTATAATACGCTTACGTTGTAGCGCCATCCGCCCTCGCTTTAACAGGATCTCTCCACTTTTCTTAGGATTCCACAACTAACGCTATGAGGAGTAGGAAGAAATATGGCGAAATGAGGAGGGCGGCTGACATAAAGATGATCATTGTTGGCACCAAATATTTTGCTTTCATTTTAAATCTCCTGTTAAATTGAAAGTCTCAATATAATTATTTATAATTGTGAATGATAAAGTTTATGTATATTTAAATCTGTATAATGAATATATAATATTAACCTAGAATAATTGCGACTCAAAAAGATGCTTATCGATTATGAATTATGAAGGTTCCCTCGTTTTCTCTTCAATCGGAAATATTTTTTCCCAATCCACTTTAAGCATAACAACCACTATTATGACCAAAAGAACCGTAGTTATCATTGCCGTCCATAAGCCGCCTTCTTCACCGCCGAAAATTGCTTCTATGAAACTTATGGATAACCGTCCACCGTAGGCCAATATAAAACTCATGGCCATTTTCCCAATTATGCATGGTATAAAAGTCTTAATGAAGCTGTAACGCATTATTCCAAGAGGTATAAAGAGAAGGTCGTCTGGAAGCGGCGTTAACGCAAAAATAAAGATCGTCAGCGGACCATACTTATCGAAAACCTTCAGCATATAATCCATTTTTCTCCTTCTCTCATCGGTCACAAGGGCTCTTCCACAATATCCCATCATGTAGCCGAAGAATTCGCCTGCAGCCGCTCCAGCTCCAGCTGAGATCGCGAGCAGATTTGGATCCAATATTTTGCCCAGTGTAAATATTAATATCGTGTATGGTATCGGGATCAGTATGGATGCGGCTCCTAAAAAACTTACAATGAATACGCCTAAGTAGCCATATTGCATCGCCAAATTATTTAGCCAAACGCTTAATTCTTTAAGCCACGAAAAGTCTTGCTGGGCAGTTTCATAGCCTAACATTCTGGCACCAACGATAATGATCTTTTGATCTCTGAGCTTAAAAAGTTAGCTTCAGAAGTTTTAAATCCATGCTAGTTCAATAATATTATGGATATTGGAGAATGCCCCAAAAAAGCCTAGATGAGTTCTGCAGCCTCTTCGGCGGCGGAAATAAGAAAATTAATGAGCGCGCGCCATCAGAATCCCAAGAGGAAGTAGGGGAAGAAGAGATTGAAGAATCGATGGAGGAGCAGCAAATTATAGCTAGAGAGGATCTCGCCCCTAGAGATCTCCCTCCGTCATATCTTGTCTCAGTCGGTTACGATGGCTCAAGGGCTTCTGCCTATGTAAAGCTTTATGAGCCCGTCTCCCAACGCATATACGTCTGGCATGACAATACTGGTCATAAGCCATATCTTTTCACAAATATTCCGCCTGAAGAACTCCAAAGGCTGGAGAGGGTGGTTAATCATCCGAGTTTTGATCACTTTGAAGTTAACGAGAAATACGATGCGCTATACGATAGAAATATTAAGGTAACAAAGGTTGTCGCTAGAGATCCTCTGGCTATAGGTGGACGGCCTAAAGGTTGTCTAAGGGATATAATACCTGAAGATTACCCTTTGATTTTCGGGAATAATAATGAAGTAAAGGTTTGGGAAGCAGCAATCAAGTATTATCAGTGTTACATTTACGACAGAGGCTTACTTCCAGGCATGCTCTATAAAATTGAAAGCGGCGAACTGATTCCATACATGCATGAAGAGTCTGAGAAAGCAGTTAAGCAAGTTATTGAAAATCTAATTCACGTTAAGAGCGAACCCAGCGATCTTTCCCCATACATGGAGTTTTGGGCTAGACTACTAGAGTATCCTGCTCCTAAAATGCGTCGTGTTAGTCTCGACATAGAAGTTTACTCACCTGTTGCGACTCGTGTTCCAGACCCAGAGGAGGCTTCCCAACCGGTAATATGCACCTCCTTAGTTAGCTCAGATGGGAGGAAAAGAGTTCTGCTGTTAAAGCGCGAAGGGATCGAAGAAGGCGACATGAGTTCATTAGGCGATGCATCCATAGAATTTTACGAGTCAGAGAAGGATTTGCTTCAATCAATTTTTAATGTTCTAAACGATTATCCGTTCATTATAACATTTAATGGGGACGACTTCGACCTAAACTATCTATATCATAGGGCTAAAAACCTAGGCTTCTCAAGAAGCGAGGTTCCAATAGAAAAAGGCCAAAAAATCTGCTCATTAAAATATAGCGTTCACATAGATCTATATAGGTTCTTTCTGAACAGGTCAATTCAAATATACGCTTTCGCCCAGAAATACCGTAATGTAACCCTAGATGAGGTTGCGGAGGCTTTAATTGGAAGGTCGAAGCTGGAGCTTTCGAAGCCGGTTTCCGAGGTTTCTTACGCTGAACTTGCCAAATATTGCCTTAATGACGCTGAAATAACCTTCGCGCTTACATCATTTGACGACGACTTAGTGATGAAGCTCCTTATGGTTTTAACTAGGATCAGCCGCATGCCCATGGAGGATGTGAGCCGACAGGGTGTTTCAAGATGGATCCGTAGCTTCATGCAGTATGAACATCGAAGAAGAAACATGCTTATTCCAAACGATGAGGATATAATTGAGGCTAGGGGAACAACGGCGACAAAGGCCATTATTAAGGGTAAGAAGTACATGGGTGCAATAGTTGTTAAACCGATGCCGGGAGTTCACTTTAACGTGGCTGTGATGGACTTCCAAAGCCTATACCCATCAATAATTAAAGTCTATAACCTAGGTTATCAAACCGTTCGTTGCGTGCATGAGGAATGCAGGGATAACCTCGTTCCGGGAACCCCGCATTGGATATGTAAGAAACATAGGGCTCTTGAAAGCGCCCTTATAGGTTCGCTCAGAGACTTGAGGGTCGGATGGTATAAGCCAAAGGCTAAAGATAAATCTCTTCTAAGTGAGCAGCGGAACTGGTATAGCGTGATACAGAGCGCATTAAAAGTCATCCTAAATGCATCCTACGGCGTTTTTGGAGCTGAAGTCTTCGATCTTTATTGCCCACCCGCGGCTGAAGCGACATCGGCAATAGGGAGAAACATAATCACTCAGACGATAAATAAAGCGCGCGAATTAGGGATAGAGGTGATATACGGCGACACGGACAGCTTATTTCTCAAGAATCCAAACAGAGAGCAGATTAGATCTCTCGTAGAATGGGCTGAGAAAACGCTGGGAATGGAGCTTGAAGCCGATAAGATCTATCGCTATACGGTTCTAAGCTCTAGGAAAAAGAATTATTTAGGTGTCTTTGAGGATGGCGGCGTTGACGTTAAGGGGCTCACGGGCAAGAAGCGCCACATACCGCCCTTCATAAAGAGATACTTCGATGCAATCGAGGATAGGCTGAGCCGAGTGAAAACACCAGCGGAATTCGAGGTTGCGAAGAAAGATATTGAAAGAATAATACGGGAATGCTACATGAAACTTAAAAATCGAGAGTGGGAGGACATAAATGACTTAGCGTTCGAGGTCGTTCTTGGAAAAGTTCCGGAGGCATACGATAAGACAACACCGCAGCATGTAAAGGCAGCCCTAATACTGCAAGCTAAGGGCATTGAAATTAAGGCTGGCGACACGATAAAATTTGTCAAAATCACTAGGGAACCATTTGTCAAACCCGTTCAGCTGGCTGCATCTAAAGAGATAGATGTCGACAAATACATAGGATACCTGAGAACAACATTTGATCAAGTTCTTGACGCATTAAACTTAGAATTCGATGAAATAATAGGGTTAACAAGGCTGGAGCAGTTCATGTAACAGAAGTAATGGACACAGCTTCAGATTTGTAATTTTTACAACCTTGTAATTTTTACAAAATTATAAAGAAATGCCATGCATCCAGTTAACCCAGATAAAAATCATATTTCTATGCCGATCTTTCTAAGCAGCTTTCTTGCAGTTTGAGTTAAAGGTAAATTTCTGATCTCTTCCGGAGCGAACCAGCCGGCTTCTAAAGCTTCTGACGATGGAGTTATATCTATACTCTCAGAAAGAGGTTTAGCCTTAAAATCCACAAGAATATAATGAAATTTCACTCTGCCGCTTTCATCGCGAACAATATTCTCAATAACGTCTAATAGATCGCCTATTTCAACCGCTACGCCAGTTTCCTCCTCAACCTCACGTTTCGCAGCCTCCCTAAGGGTCTCACCAGCCTCAACAAGCCCTCCAGGTATGGACCAGAGCCCTTTTCCCGGATCGTTCGCCCTTCGTATTAATAGAATCCGATCGTTCAGCTGAATCACTGCACCCACCCCTACAAGCGGCATTTCCGGATAGGTTCTCTTAACATTCGCACGGTTCCCCATACGCGCCATCTGCCCTTTCCCGTAAATATCCCCCTTCTCAACCCTAATAAGATTAGCTTCCATTTAAAAATAAGCGTCTTCAAATTATGCGGTTCATCATGGAAAATGTTATAATTCGAACTATTTTACTTCCATCATCTTTATATGAAAAACTTATGGAGATACATAGAGCTATTAGCAAATAATATAACCCAACCATTATTCAAGATTCTACCTAATGGCATATAGAAGGTTACCGTCTTGGCGGAGCCAATTGGGAGAAAATCTATAAGGAAAACTCTGGAGAATCTGAAGGCTTACATAAACCTCAAATCGGACCTGCTTAAGATCGAGGAAAAATGCTTCTATGAGATGCTTGAAAATATCAGAAAGGACATAAACATTAAAGACAAAAAAGAAATAGATTTCCTTAGCGCAGTGCTTGATTACAGCAACAGCGTAAGCGACTTCATTAGGGCATTACTGCTTTACGTGGAAGCCCTTGAATCATACATCTCTGAGCTGGATGAAACATTCGACAGCCTCTTAGAGGATGCAAAGAAATCAGCTGAGCAGCAGATGCAGGAAATTCCACGCGATAAACCATCGTTCTATGGGTAAAATACGCCGCCTTATCTGAAAGGAAAATTAAAAACATTAAATAATATGTTTTCCAAGTGGTTTAATCTATGGAGGAGCATCAAATTGGTTAAGGTTAAAATGCCAATAATCCTTGTGAACTTTAAAACCTACGCCGAGGCAACTGGTGAAAATGCCTTAAAATTGGCTGAAATGGCTGAGAAAGTCAGTGATGAAACCAGCGTATGCGTTGGTGTAGCCCCTCAATATGTAGATATAGCCACAATAGCCGGAAAAGTCGATGTTCCAGTCTTTGCTCAGCATATAGATCCCATCCCCTATGGGAGTTTCACCGGGCATGTGCTTCCTGAATCAGTAAAGCACGCCGGAGCGGTGGGAACATTAATCAATCACTCAGAGAGACGCCTGAAGCTTGCCGATATAGATGCGGCAATAACTAGGGCTCGCGAAGTTGAATTAATATCCGTCGTATGTACAAATAATACTCCCGTAAGCGCCTCAGCGGCGGCCTTAAAACCTGAAATGATAGCTGTTGAGCCTCCGGAGCTAATAGGCACCGGCATACCGGTCTCAAAGGCAAGGCCCGAGGTTGTCACAAGCACCGTTGAGGCAGTTAAGAAAATTAATCCAAACGTTACAGTTCTGTGCGGAGCCGGAATAACGAGCGGTGACGATGTCGCCGCAGCCATTAGGCTCGGAACAGAGGGGGTCCTTGTTGCAAGCGGCATAGTTAAGGCGAAGGATCCGTACAAAGTTATGCTCGAATTTGCGGAAGCAATACTTAAGGTTCAACGCTAAAATAGGGATCGGGAAGTCTCTTGAAGGTTGGAGTAGACTGCGCCTTATGCCTATTTCATAGAGGCTACATGGAGATACTTGAAGCTACAGAGGATCCAAACCTTAGGTTTAAGGCAGTAACCCAGCTGTTCGATATGCTGGCGAAAAATTTTAATCCGGATGCCATCCCAACCTTACTTGGCACTATGCGTGATAGAATAGTTAAACAGGCGACCTGTAACCCCGATCCATATGCCGAGAAGAAAAGAGCTAGCAATGTGGAGGCGATGAATTTTCTTCCATTGGCGGAAAAAATAATTTCAGAGGAATCTAATCCCGAATTGAGATTTAAAAGAGCATGCCTAATCGCAATAGTTGGCAACATCATGGAATTCAATATTCCCGGACATGCATTCAGCTTTAAAGATTTCGGAAAACTTATCCGCGAAGCTGAGAATGATCTGGCGATAGACGACATTTCCGAGGCGTTTAGTATTGCGAGAAAGGCGAACCTAGTTGTTTATCTAACGGACAACGCTGGTGAAATCGCATTTGACGCATTACTGGTCAGAGAGCTAAGGAATCTATGTAAAAGGGTTGTTGTCGGAGTTAAGGGTGAACCGGTCTATAACGATGCAACTATGGAAGACGCTCTATTCGTTGGGATGGATAAAGTGGCCGATTTAGTAGTTACAACCGGAACGGATATGATGGGTCTTTATCTCCCTGAATGCAGCATGGGCTTCCTAAAAATTTATGATTCCGCAGATTTCGTTGTGGCTAAGGGCATGGGAAACGCTGAAACAATTACGGAGATGGATTTAAAGGTTCCGCATCTGCTTCTGCTTAGAACTAAATGTGTGAATGTAGCCAGCTATTTCGGGGTGGAAAGAAATAAGAATATCGCTAAAATATTATATCCGGGCAAAAGAATTGGCTCTTAATCTCCGTGACGGCGTGGAAACCAAAAGATGCTGACTAAATTAAAAAATAAGGTTCAGGAATGGGTTTTCATAGAAGCCAAGCTGATGCATAAGGCTGGCTTTAAACCGAACTCTATGAGCGCTCTAGGAGCGATTTTAGGCTTATTATCCGGCATACTGTATTGTGCTGCCGGCGTCTCCCCAGCTCAAATGCATAGAATTCTTCTTCTCCTAGCTCTTATTACGCTTCTTTCCTCTGGCTTATGCGACGCTTTAGATGGGGCATTAGCTAGGCTTTACGGACAAACAACTGTCCTAGGGGGCTTCCTAGACTCCATGCTTGACAGGTATGTTGACGCTGCAGTAATATGCGGATTAATCCTAGGAGGCTTATGCGATCAATCATGGGGTTTGCTGGCTCTAGTAGGTTCGCTTCTCACAAGCTACGCTAGAGCTAGGTCTGAAGCCGCTGATATACCGATGGAGACCGTGGGCATCATAGAGCGCGCTGAGAGAATTTTAATAATTGCCATCGCAAGCATAATAAACATCATACGAGATGACCTTCCAGCATTAAGAATAAGCGTGATAATCTTAGCTATAGCGTCAAACATCACAGTCTCCCAGAGAGTACTATACTTCCATAGAAGAGTTTCAAAAAAGACTTAAAGGGCTTAAAAGATTTTAAGTTCATGCCTTAAATCTTCTTTCTTCCCTAGCTCTAACCTTAACTATGCCCCTGTGAACAGCGCATGATACGCAGTAATATAGCGTTTCAGTCCGGCTCGATATGTAAGCACCCTTCTGCCTTAGCTCTTTAGCCAAAACCGGGTCAACAAGCGATATTTGACGCGTAACCTTCTTGGCTTTATCGCGTGGAACCAGCTCACCGCATGCGCTGCAATGAACATAATCGCTTTTACCCTTCTGACCCTTAGAGCGACCCCTACTTTTACGCTTAAATGGCATATCCCACATCTCATTCTATAGTTAATCGCTTACGGAAATAGAGACAGATTTCCCTCTTATACCTTACGTTTTTAATTTTTCTAGCCGAGCAGAAAGCTTATATATTTAGTACATTATATAGACTATTCCGTAAATCCGAAGAATTTTAAATAAAATGAAAAAGAGGGAGGAAAATATTTAATGTCAGCGCAAATGCCTAGGCTTTTAGCCTTTCTAGTGATAGGTCTAGTTATAGGCGCCGGTGTAGCATACGCTTATACGTCATCGGTAATGAGTACAACATACGCGGATCTAAATACGAAAATATCGCAGCTCCAAAGTCAAATAAATAAACTGAATCAGACAGTGGAGTATAGTATAGGTGTTACGTTACCATTAACTGGCGCGCTCACGGATGTTGGGGTCCAGTGGAGAACAGTCGTAGAGATGGCCTTTGAGGATTTGAATAAGGAAATGCAAAAATACAGGATGAGGGTCAAGTTTACCCCCATTATACAAGATGACAAAACAACAGATACTCAAGCGCTAGCGAATGTGCAAACGTTCCATCAAGCCGGAATAAAGGTTATAATCGGTCCAGCTGCCAGCTTTCAGGTTAAAGCAATTAAAAGCTACGTTGATGATAATAAAATAGTTGTTTTATCACCATCTTCAACAGCCCCAACCCTAGCGATACCGGACGACTATATCTACCGAACTGTTGGATCCGACGCTGGGCAGGCAAAGGCTCTAGCAGCCCTAGTTAAGTCTCAGGGAATTAATAAAGTGATAGTTTTTCATAGGGACGACGAATATGGCGTAGCCTTCGAGGACTTCTTCGAAAGAGAGTTTTCAGCATTGGGCGGCGCTTCAATAGGTATGAAGTATGATGTTACAAGAGAAGATTTCGCTAGCGAAGTTGCTCAATTAAGCGCTAGGGCCAGGCAGGAAGATGTTGAGGGCATTGTCATAATAACTTTTGATACCGATGGAGTTAATATACTCAGCCACGCTAGAAAAGACTCGTATCTAGCATCTCTGAAATGGTTCTCAAGCGAGGGTATACATGGGGCGATGGGTCTACTTGGAGAGGATATAGCCACTTTCATCCAGAAGACGAATCTTCTAGGAACTAGGCCGCTCTTCAGAGAGAACCCTCTGCTACATGCGTTTGCCTCCCAATATAAAGATAAGACAGGGATTGACCCGCCAGTTTTCTCAGCAAATCTTTATGATGCTGTCATGCTAGCTGGATGGGCTGTTGTCAGGGCCGGGGTATATGACGGCGAGGCTATCAGATCGGCCCTAGATGAAGTTGCAAAGAACTACTATGGAGTGTCTGGATTAACAATGTTTGATGAGAATGGAGATAAGCTGTTTCAGGATTACTCAGTGTGGACTGTTAAGCTTGTTAGTGGAGAATATCGGTACGTTGATGTTGGGAGCTACTCCGGAGGAGTAATCACGTTAGAAGAATAAAACTATTAAACCCCCTCCATTTATTTATTGAATTTAATGACAAATGAAATGGAAGACTTGTCGAATAAATATGCTGTTCATACGGGGTATGAATTAATTGGAGATGACAACGGAGTTAATTAATACAGTATGGTACGCGTGCATTTATGGTTTAATGGCGGTACCACTAACACTAAGCTATAGAACGAGTAAGGTTCTTAATTTCGCTCACGGCGTATATGTGACGATTGGCGCATATATTCCAGTTCTTATAGCTAAAGGTTTTGGAATAAAAATATCTCCCATCCTAGCGGTCTCAGCATCATTTGCGACCGGCGCTATAATAGCCATGGCAAGCCATACATTTGTCTTTTCACCATTAATTAAGAAGAAATCTACACCGGTTACATTAATGATAGCCTCAATGGGCTTATGGATCTTTATTAAGTACGCGTTTTACGCCGTTCTAGGGACTCTACAAAAAGCTTGGATGACACCTATATTCTATACAAGTCCGAACCTAGAGATTCCTCGCTTAATATCTTTTATGGGTATGGATATAGACGCAAAACTCATACTTATTATATCATTAACCGCCGCAACATTCAGTCTTCTCGCATTCTTCTTAACAAAAACTAAGGTTGGTATGGCTATTAGGGCGATCGCTGACAACCCTGAACTAGCACAGATAACAGGCATATCGAGAGATAAAACACTATTGGTGACATGGGCTATCTCAGGGGGCGTTGCGGCCATTGGCGGCTTCGCATGGTCACTGTTCGCTTATGTTTCTCCTGAAACTGGAGACAACGTTATATTGCAGGTTTTCGCATGCTCCGTCATCGGAGGCTTAATCAGCCTTCCCATAACATTCGTTGGATCGGTAATAATTTCATCAACTGAGAACTTGCTGATAGTCTTCCTCAACCGTTATTTGGGGGTCGAATTGAGCTTCCGCCCATTCCTATCATTCTTTGTTCTGTTACTGACTATACTAATCAGGCCCCCAGCCGGGGCAGGTGGAGGGTTACCTTACAGATATAGGCTTAGAAGCATATTTAGGGTTTTTCAGCGGGAGGTAAAGAAGAATGTTTGACATTTTGAGCTTTTTAATATCTTGGCTTCCACTCTTCGGGATATATGCGATTCTATCCCTATGCTTAAATATGGAGGTCGGCTACGCTGGCATGGCAAACTTTGGACTTGTAGCCTTCTACGGCATAGGTGCCTTCGTTGCAGGCTACACATCAATAACAATTTTCCTCACAATTTACGGCTATAATTATCCTATTTATAGCCCAGAAGCCATAATAGCCATGGGAAGGGTCGCCGGAAAAACACCGTGGCTAAATATATCGGTATTTATACTTTCATTGATTTTGGCTTTCCTTATAGCCGGTTTAGCCGGATATCTAGTTTCTTATCCCACATTAAGAGTTGGACCAGCTTTTTTAGGAATAACGATACTTAGCTTTGGGGAGATGCTCAGAGTCTTTATGAAGCATTTCGCGCCAACTGGAGGAGCATATGGTATGCTTGGAATACCACATCCATTCGCGTGGATCCCTGACTCGGCAATAAAAAATACTTCATTCTTAATCTTAACATTAGCCATTTTAATCGGGGTTCTCATCTACTTTGAACTTTTGGCCAACTCACCCTATGGTAGGGTTCTAAAATCCATTAGGGAGGATGAAACAGCGTCGTTATGTATTGGTAAACCAGTTCCGCAAATTAAGGCCAGGCTCCTCTTTGTTGCCTCAGGCATAAGCGGTGTTGCTGGCGCCCTTTATGCTTTCTATCTTGGAGCAGTAACCCCTGATATGTTTATTACAGCCGTTACATTTGAGGTTTGGAGCATGGTTATACTTGGTGGAAGAGGAAACAATTTTGGAGCGCTATTGGGGGCATCAGTTTTCTCCCTGCTTAATAGGGTAACATCAATTCTAAACTTTCTTTTTTCAGATCTACCAATTGATCCAAATTATTTCAGATGGATGATAACTGGAGCTCTAATAGTTATAATATTAATGTATAAACCAAAGGGAATAATCGCTGAAAAACCTATAAAAACAGAGGCGTGGAAGATTTTTGGAGCATATGGCGAAACCAGGAGGAAGTTAATAGCTGCAATCTTAAGGATAATAAACTACTTAAAGAGGGCGATCTATTGGCTGATTGGGAGGGAAACAGGTTATGGACCCGATATTAAGGGTTCAAAACGTGAGTAAAAAGTTCGGTGGCGTAGAAGCTCTCAAGGATGTAAGTCTCGAGGTTAAAAGGGGTTCCGTAACGGGGCTAATAGGCCCTAATGGCAGCGGTAAAAGCACGCTCTTCAATGTCATAACCGGATTTTATAAGCCAGACTTCGGCAGCGTATATTTTGAGGGAAAGCGAATAGACGGATTAAACCCCGATGAAGTATATAACATGGGGATAGCGAGAACATTCCAGACCCCGAGACTTTTCGGACCGCTAACAACCTTAGAAAATATGATGCTGAGCCCTAAAGGCCAGAAGGGTGAGAGCCTGTTAAAGGCGCCCTTAAGAAAAACATGGTTAAACGAGGAGATACAGCTAGCTAATGAGGTTAAGAATTTACTGAAAGAGTTCGATATGGACGGCCTTTATAAAATGTTTGCATCGGATCTTTCTGGGGGTCATGTTAAGATGGTTGAGACAAGTAAGGGTATACTTGGAAGAGCTAAATTGATACTTTTAGATGAGCCGACGGCGGGCGTGCATTACGCGGTGGGAAAAAATCTATTTGAATATATAAATTATCTAAGAAAGACGTATAATTTAACCTTCTTTATTATTGAACATAGGATAGATTTGTTATTCGATTACGTGGATTACGTGTATGTCCTGCATATGGGGAGACTTCTCTCCGAGGGGACCCCTGAGGAAGTAGCCTCAGACCCTAAGGTAATAGAAGCTTATATTGGTGGTGCTTAAGATGGTGCTTCTCGAATTAAATAGTGTTTCATCAGGATATGGAAAGATGGTTGTGCTTGAAAACATAAATATGTATGCTGATAATGGCGAAATAGTTTCGCTTCTTGGGCCGAATGGCGCGGGTAAAACGACCTTATTAAATACAATATTCGGATTAGCCGATGTCTTCGAGGGGGATATAAAATTTAATGGCATAAATATTAGGGGTAAAAGCCCCGATAAAATCGCGAATGCGGGAATAGGTTACTCGCCGCAGCAGCAAAATATATTCCCAAACTTCACTGTTGAGGAGAACCTGATGCTCGGCGCCTACTTGAGAAGGGACAAAGATTTAAGGAAAGATATCGAGGAGATCTTTAAAATATTTCCAGAAATAGAGAGGAGAAGACATAACCTAGCTAAAACACTCAGCGGTGGAGAGAGACAGATGCTTGCGGTCGCTAGGGCATTAATGCTTAGACCTAAACTCCTATTGTGCGATGAACCAACAGCTGGTTTGGCGCCTAAAGCGGCAAGCCTATTAGCCGGCAAGATCCAGGAAATAAAAGAGCGGGGAACAACGGTAATTATGGTTGAGCAGAACGCTAAAATCGCCCTGAAAATATCCGATAGAGCCTATGTGCTTGCCGGGGGAAGAATCGTAGCCCACGATTCCTCAGCTAATCTCCTCATGAAAAAGGACCTCGAGCAGCTTTACTTCAAGTGAATTTTGAACTTTTCAATTTCAAAAATCTTTTCAATCCTTTCGCAATTATTTTATTCTATGCAAGGAACATTGGTAAATGCCATTGCGGTGATAATTGGCAGTTTAATAGGGTTAGGCTTACGCGGGAGTTTTCCCGATAGAATTAAGAGCATCGTTTTTCAAGGCATAGGGCTCGTGACGCTTTTCATCGGTTTTCATATGTCGTTAAGAACCGGCAATTTGGTTGCATTGTTTTTTAGCATGCTAATTGGGGCTATTATAGGCGAAGCCATAGATATTGAAAAGCACATTGAGGGTTTCGGAAACTTCGTTAAATCGAAGCTTAGCTCTAAAGAGGATAAATTTGTCGAGGGCTTCATAACTGCTTTCCTAATTTTCTGCATGGGCTCAATGACTATTGTTGGTTCGATAGAGGATGGGTTGAAGGGGAACCCATCGATTCTATATGCTAAATCCATGCTTGACTGTTTTGCATCAATATCCCTTGCATCAGTTTTAGGCATAGGCGTCCTTTTCTCAGCGATACCGCTCTTCCTTTTTCAAGGTGGGATAACATTGTTGGCATCACTGTCAAGATCATTCTTCACAGAAGCAGTTATAAACGAGCTCAGCGCTACAGGCGGCATAATCCTAATTGGGCTTGGAATAAATATTCTGGAGATAAAGAAAATAAGGGTTGCAAATCTCCTACCCTCACTGTTGATCTCCGCAATCATCGTTTATCTGCTGCCATTATTTATAGAATTAATGGGGTAAAGGGCTAGATTAGCAATGTTTGACATAATAACAATAGGGCATTTCGCATTAGATCTCATTTTCCTTCCAGGTTCACCGAGGCCTAGGAAGACGCTAGGCGGACCTCCGACATACACATCATTAGCGGCTAAAAAAATGGGCGCATCAGTCTCAGTTATATCTAAAGTCGGAGGGGATTTCCCGGCGAAATATGTTAAATGGCTTAGAGAGCAAGGCGTTGACCTCTCAGGCCTAAAAATATCTGAAAATTCCCAAACAACGAGCTTCATGCTTAAATATTATCACGGAGGAGAGAGAGATTTGATTCTAAGGAGCAGGGCCCCGCCGATAAGCACCGAAGATTTATCTCCCTCAATAAAGGCTAGATCTGTTCATGTTTCTCCGATAGCTAATGAGATTTCGGTTGATTTAATAGAAATGGTGAGCAGCATGACGCCCATCGTCTCCCTTGACCCGCAGGGTTTACTTAGAAAATTTAATGATGATGGGAAAATGAGTTTACAGATGATAGATGATTTAAGTTTTCTTAGGCGCATCAATATTTTTAAGTCTTCAGAGAATGAGATTAAGGCCCTAACTGGAAGGGAAAGGGTTACCGAAGCCATAGATAAAGTTAAAAGCTACGGTATCGAAGTGGCAATTGCAACGATGGGTGGAAAAGGTTCGCTGCTATCGTTCGGCAATAAGTTCTACATGGTTCCGCCCGCCAAATCTAAGATAATTCTAGATCTAACCGGCGCTGGAGACGTATTTATAGGGGCTTTCATAGCTGAATATCTTAGGAACGCTGATCCTTTATGGTGCACATGTGTTGGTGCCGCAGCAGCATCCTTTGTGATAGAGAAAATTGGACCTAAGGGATTTAGGGGTAGTAGGGAAATTTATAGACGGGCGGCTCCGATATATGAAAAAACTTTAAAACTTCAATTGTAAATGTAAGTGATAACCGCACTGCAAATGTAGGATGCCGGACTCTTTAAGCAGCAATCGAGGGATGTGTGTCGATGGGGCGAATCTCAAAAGGCGCTAAATGCAGCGTTGAAGGATGCAGCAACGAGGCTGCCCGTTCGCTGGACTTTGAAAAGGTTTATTCAGCTGGCTTAAAGGTTAAGGGAGGCCGAAGGGTTTACCTTTGCAAGATGCACTATAAAGAGTATAAGAAGGCAACTAGGAAGGATAGAATGATTGATAAGTGGAGAAGAACTTCCATACCATAATTTTTCAGCATGATTCAAGTTCGTGAAAATATTTATTTATCTAGTCTAATTCATCATTATCGTAAACTTGCTGGTTTAAGCGCAATGTGGTGTTTAAGCCTTGAGAATACTGCAGCTTCACTCATCCTTTATTGAGTATCGGCCGATCGAGAAGGAGTCTTCGCTTGCTGAGGAGATTGAGCAGAGGACTTACCGCTTAGAAGACTTGGTTGTTCTCTTCACTTGTGTTGAAAGCGGTGATAGCCTAGAAACAGCTTACGTGGCAATAAATGAGGTTAAGGAGTTTCTTAGTCGGGTGAAGTCCAACCGCATACTTATATATCCATATGCGCATTTAAGCGCCGAATTAGCAAGCCCCTCCGAAGCCCTCAGGATACTGAATGAAATGAAGGCTTACGCTGAGAGCCTAGGCATAGAAGCCTATAGAGCGCCGTTCGGCTGGTGTAAAGCGTTCTCAATATCGGTTAAAGGCCATCCGTTGGCTGAACAGTTCAGAAGCATTTCTCCGGAAAAAGAGAAGGCAGCGGAGAAAAAAGAGGTTGTTTCAAGGGCTTTAGAAGCTGAGGAGAAGATAAAATCATCTTGGTTCATTATAAAGCCGGATGGAGCCATGGTTCCGGTTGAGGAATTTGACTTCACAGGATATGAAAACTTGAGGAAATTTGCTAACTATGAGATTTCAAAGTCCAGAGCCGCTCAGCAGACTCCTCCGCATGTGTCGTTGATGAGGAAGCTCGAGATTGCCGATTATGAGGACGCAAGCGACCCGGGTAACTTCAGATGGTACCCGAAGGGCAACTTAATTAAGTCGCTGATTGAGGAGTTTGTCACTAACAAGGTAATCGAGTACGGCGCTCTAAAGGTTGAAACCCCAATAATGTACGACCTTGAGCATCCGGCGCTAGCGAATTACTTGCATAGGTTCCCAGCCCGCCAATACATCGTTAAGTCCGAGGATAAAGATTTATTCCTACGTTTCAGCGCATGCTTTGGACAATTCCTCATGCTTCATGATGCGCAGATATCATACAGGCATCTGCCGCTTAAAATATATGAGCTGACGCATTACAGCTTTAGAAGGGAGAAAAGCGGCGAGCTGGCTGGGCTGAGAAGGCTTAGAGCATTCACAATGCCTGATTGCCACGCCTTATGCGCAAACATGGAGCAGGCGAAGGAGGAGCTTATCAAGAGATTTAAGCTCAGCATGGAAACGCTTGAGGGCATAGGGTTAAAACGTGACGACTATGAGTTGGCGGTAAGATTTACAAGAGATTTCCTTTCAGAAAACAGGGACTTTATAATCTCACTTGTCAGCCTAGTTGGTAAACCGGTTCTCGCCGAAATGTGGGACGAACGCTTCTTTTACTTTGTCTTCAAATGGGAATTTAACTTCGTTGATAACCTTGATAAGGCTTCAGCATTATCGACAGACCAGATAGATATTGAAAATGCTGAGAGATATGGAATTACATATATTGATGAAAGCGGCGAGAAAAGAGCGCCCTTGATTTTACATTGCTCACCAAGCGGGGCCATAGAGAGAGACGTATATGCATTGCTTGAGAAAGCCTATGGAATGCAGAAAACGGGAGAAGTGCCCATGCTTCCCCTCTGGCTGTCCCCGACGCAGGTGAGGGTGATTCCCGTAAGCGAAAGCTTCTTCAAGGAGGCTGAAGAAATAGCCGACAAGCTTATAGGTCAAAATATAAGGGCAGACTGGGATGATAGACCCCTCACAATGCAGAAGAAAATCAGAGAGGCTGAAATGGAATGGGTCCCATATATAATTGTCGTTGGTCAAAAAGAGGTTGAAACAAAAATTTTAGCCGTTAGGGACAGGCGTCTGAAGGGAGAAAGGAAAATAAGGAAGATGAAATTGGAGGAGCTGATAGACGAAATAAAGGAGGAGGCTAAAGGTAAACCCTTTAAGCCGCTAACGCTTCCAGCAGCATTATCGAAGAGGCCGCGTTTTTATGGATAAAACAAATATATTTAATCCTTAATATAAAACTATTTTATGCTAAACATGAGGAGTGAGCGTGCTTTGTCCCTCTTTAAGAGTGAACTTCTAATTTATATTGATGGAGTTTTTCATCCTAGAAGCGAGGCGAAGATTTCAGTTTTCGACCATGGTTTTCTTTACGGCGATGGGGTTTTTGAGGGCATAAGAGCATATGACGGTATAGTGTTTAAGCTTAAGGAGCATATAGATCGCCTTTACGCTTCAGCCCATGCAATCATGCTCGATATACCGCTGAGCAAGGAAGATATGGTCAAGGCTGTTCTAGAAACGCTTAGGAGGAATAACCTGAAGGACGCTTACATTAGGCTTATTGTCACCAGGGGTGCTGGAGATTTAGGCCTAGATCCTAGAAAATGCTCAAAACCATCGATTGTAATTATAGCGGTACCAGCCCTAAAACTTTATGATGAGGAGAAGCGTAGGAGAGGCATAAGTGTCACGGTCTCTTGGACTAGAAGAGATTCTGTTGATGCGACATCCCATGAAATAAAATCCCTAAACTACTTGAACAGTATTCTGGCGAAGATAGAGGCCAATAATGCGGGGGCTGATGAAGCGATAATTTTAGATGCGCATGGCTACATATGCGAAGCAACTGGAGAAAACATATTCCTTGTGAAAGACGGCAGACTATATACTCCGCCGAGATCAAGCGGGGCTCTTCCAGGCATTACTGCAAGCGTAGTAAAGAAAATAGCATTTAAACTCGGATATGAGGTAATTGAGCGAAATCTAACGGTTACTGAACTTTACAGTGCCGATGAAGCTTTCCTAACTGGAACGGGGGCTGAAATAATGCCCATAAGGGAAGTGAACAAGCGGATAATAGGCGAGGGAAAAATGGGGGCCATCACTGAAAGCATTCTTGAAGAATTTAAAAAGATCGTGCGGGATCCAAGCGAAGGAGTGCCGATCTACAGAGTTTAGGTTTCATCTTTGAAATTTTAGACAACTACCACTTTTTTTACCTGCGGAACTTTCATCTTCAAGTATCTTTCTACGCCCAACTGCAATGTTATCTGCGAGAATGGGCATCCTAGACATGTGCCTTTAAGCCTAACCTTAACTGTTCCATCATCGTTCACATCGACTAATTCTATGTCGCCCCCATCAGCCCTCAAGCTGGGCTGAATCTCCTTTATCACCTTCTCCACTTCTGCTCTCAATATTATATCACTCCTATAACATAGTTATGGAAGCGATGATGGATATAAACGTTCCCATAAAGGATCCATGAATATATAAGAGTCTGCAGTATTCGATAATCTTATTGGTGAAATTAGCAATGGTTAAGATATGCTTCTGGAAGACGCATGGTTTAGGAAACGATTACATTTTAATAGACAATAGGGATGGCGTGTTAAGCGAAGAAGCCTTGGGCCCACTAGCTAATAAGCTTTGTAAAAGAAGATTTTCAATTGGAGCCGACGGGCTTCTGCTCCTTTATAATTCAACCGTTGCCGATGTTAGGATGAGAATATTTAATGCGGATGGAAGCGAAGCGGAAATGTGCGGGAATGGGATAAGATGCCTCGCAAAATACTGCTATCAAAACGGTGTAGTTGCAAAGAGCATCTTTCAAATAGAGACTTTGGCCGGCATTAAGAAGGTCTGGTTGGAAACCGCTAACGGGAAGGTTGAAGCCGTAACCGTGGATATGGGCAGCCCTATATTTGATAGGGCGAGGATACCTGTCGTTGGTGAAGGCGAATTCATAGATAGAGAACTCAATGTCGATGATAAGATTTTCAAAGCAACATGCCTATCGGTTGGCAACCCGCACTGCGTAATCTTCGTTGATGATGTTGAGAAATTCCTGGTTGAATATTATGGTCCTAGAATCGAGAGACACCCTATCTTTCCGAAGAGAACTAATGTTGAATTTGTTCAAGTTGTCAAAAAGGACATTTTAAGGTTGAGAGTTTGGGAAAGAGGCGTTGGCGAAACACTTGCATGCGGAACCGGCGCATGCGCAAGCGTCGTAGCTGGAAGCGTGATTGGAAGAACAGACCGCGAATGCAAGGTTCAGCTTTTAGGTGGAGAGCTTAAAGTAAAATATGAGGAAGACAACGGAATATTTTTAACTGGACCAGCCGAAATTGTGTATAAAGGTCTAATTGAATTGGAGGATTTGGTATGAGTTTTCAGCTTTCTGAGAGGGTTAAAAGGCTGCCGCCATATCTGTTTGCGGAGCTTGAGAAAATAATAAATGAGAAGAAGAAACAAGGCGCTGATCTAATATCCCTAAGCATAGGTGACCCTGATCTTCCTCCTCCGCCATTTATTCTTGAAGCATTAAGGGAGGAGAGCTCGAATCCAAAGAACCACAATTACTCCTTTAGTCAAGGCGAACCATTTTTCAGGGAAGCCGTTGCAGAGTGGTATAAGAAACGATTTAAGGTTGACTTGGATCCGAAAAGCGAGGTTGTAGCATTGATCGGGTCTAAAGAGGGTATAGCGAACTTTTCACGAGCCTTCGTCAACCCGGGCGACAGGGTTCTGGTTCCGGATCCAGCCTATCCGGTGTATGCTGTCGGCAGCGTAATGCTGAGTGAGGGTGTGCCCGTCGTTATGCCGCTGCTTGAGGAAAACGGTTTCAAACCGGATTTAGATTCGCTTAATCTTGACGGTGTAAAAATGATTTTTCTGAATTACCCGAATAATCCAACTAGCAGCGTTATTAGCAGGGAGGAGCTTAGAGCCATAGTTGATCTTGCTAAGGAGAAGAATGTTATCGTCTGCTACGATAATGCCTACTCAGAGATAACGTTTGACGGTTATAAGGCGCCGAGCATACTTGAAATCGATGGCGCTAAGGACGTAGCCATAGAATTTCATTCATGCTCAAAAACATTCAATATGACCGGTGACAGAATAGGTTTTGCCGTTGGAAATAGCGAGCTAATAGGCGGATTAGCGAAAGTTAAGTCGCAGATAGACTCAGGTCCACCGGTTTACGTACAAAAAGTGGCTGCTAGAGCGTTGGAGAGATACGTTAACGGTGAACCCCCGGAATACATTAAATGGGTTAATGGCATATACGCTGAGAGAAGAGACGTGCTGCTTAAGGGTTTAGAAACGGTTGGTTTTAGGGCTGAGAAGCCATTGGCAACTTTCTATATTTGGGCTAAATGCGGAGGTGAATCGATAAAGGTTGCCTCAAAGCTCCTTGAGGTGGATGTGGTGGTAACGCCTGGGGTAGGCTTCGGAAAATATGGCGAAGGTTACTTAAGGTTCTCAATAACACAGCCGAAAGAACGGATAGAAGAAGCTTGCAGAAGAATTGAGAGAATATTGGCTTAAAGAAGCATGTGCGGGAGAGGCTGAAAAATAAAAGCATTTATCCCAGTCAAGTAATGTAATCTCCTTTTGGAAGGATCGGTCTTGGAGCGGTATGACGTAATAATTGTTGGCACTGGTCCGTCTGGCATATTCTCAGCCCTTGAGTTAGCAAATAAAACGGACTTGAAGATTTTGATGCTTGAGAAAGGTCCGGATATTGATAAGCGCAAATGCCCGGCTACTAGGGGTTTGGGCTGCGTGAACTGTGAGCCGTGCTCTCTGCTCTCCGGTTGGGGTGGCGCTGGTGCATTCAGCGATGGTAAGCTAACGATATCTACATCGGTTGGTGGATGGCTAAATGAGTATGTTGGCGAAGAGAATCTTTCGAAATTGATAGAATATGTTGACAGCGTATACGCAAGGTATGGAGGCGCACTGAAAATTTACGGTGAAGACATTGATGAGGTAGAGAGAATAGAGAGAAAAGCCGCCCTTGCAGGCCTTGTGATGGTTAAGCAGAAGATCCGTCATCTAGGAACAGAGAGATGCCTAGAAGTTCTTCAAAAAATGCGCCGTAGCCTCAACAATAAAGTTGAAATTAAAACGAGAACTGAAGTTAAAAGCCTACTCGTAAAGAATGGGTTGGCTGAGGGCGTTGAAACAGTTAATGGTGAAAAAATCTATGGGAAATACGTTATTGTTGCGCCTGGCAGAAGCGGCGCTGAATGGCTTAAGAGCGAATCGCAGTCTTTAGGCCTTAAAACCCTTAATAACCCTGTTGATGTTGGTGTCAGAGTTGAGGTCTTAGCAACAACGATGGAGGAGCTCACAAACGCATTATACGAGCCGAAATTTATATATTATTCAAAAGCCTTCGACGATCAGGTTAGAACATTCTGTGTTAATCCATATGGGGAAGTGATTACTGAATCATATGGCGGCGTTATCAGCGTTAATGGTCAAAGCTACGCTGAGAGAAAAACTGAGAACACAAACTTTGCTATACTGGTCAGCACATCCTTCACTTATCCCTTTAGAGAACCAATCGCCTACGGTGAGTATATTGCCAGACTGGCAAATCTGCTCAGCGGCGGCGTCATAATACAGCGTTTAGGAGACCTCGAGATTGGTAGGAGATCCACTGAAGATAGGATAAGTCGAAGTGTAGTTAAGCCCACGCTGAAGGTTGCTACCCCCGGAGACCTCAGCTTCGTTCTACCCTACAGATATTTGATGGATATTAGGGAGATGATTGAAGCGCTCGATAAGGTTGCGCCTGGAATACATTCAAAACATACGCTACTATACGGCGTGGAGGTAAAGTTCTATTCCTCAAGGCTGGAGCTGAATGAGCATTTGGAGACGAAAGTCAGAAATCTCTTCACTATAGGGGATGGGGCCGGATTAACCCGTGGGCTAATTCAGGCGAGCGCAAGCGGCGTCATAGTGGCTGATGAAATAATTCGCAGGGAAAAGGAGCATGTGAAAAAGTCGAGCGATTAAAAACTGGCAAAACCATTGTTTCCCGAAGCTTAAAAGATTAGCGGTAAAATAGCATAAACTTTAGCCGCTGAGATCACCCCGTCGACTGTAACGTATTCATTTGGAGCATGGGCTAAGGCTTCTATGCCCGCACCGAAACCTAAGCATGGGATTCCCAAAGCCTTTTTTATTGGCACAGCATCAGTTGCGCCCATTAATATTTTCGGTTTTGGCTTAAGGCCGGTTGACATTTCAACGGCTTTTCTTAGGCTTAGGGCAAAGTTTGAATCCCAACGCTCATAGTATCCATCTTCTAAACCTGTAATCTCCACTTCTACACCTTTCATCTTTAATCCCCCGATTAAATCACGTATTTTTTCCGCAACATTTCTCGGATTAACTCCAGGAGTTATCCTTATGTCGAAGGAGGACTCGGCATAATCCGGAATAACGTTAACTTTTATCCCCCCATTTATTATAGTTAGGCTTATGGTTGGATGATTAAAAGCCCCCTTTATAGCATCCACCTGATCGGCTGTTAACTTCTCATCCCTCAAAAAATATTCTATGCTTTCTTTAACCAAACATTCTATGTCGGCTGGAAGATCCAGGGCGTAACTGCCTGCTTTCTTCACCTGCTCTATAGCCAGCAATAGCTTATCTATCGCATTGTCGCCATAAAAAGGCATACTCCCATGCGCAGTTTTACCAGTTGCTCTAAGCCGAAGGCGCAAATAGCCCTTACAGCCAGCGTCTATATAAGGCTCTTCCTTTGGGTTCCTGCTCAATGAGTCTCCTATTAGGCATGCGTCCCCACGTATAAGCCCCTCATTAATAAGCCAGCGTGTTCCATTTGGCGAGCCGACCTCCTCATCGCATGTGAACCATAAATCTAATGCAGCGTGCTCTACATCCTCAAGTTCGCTTAAGACCTTAGCGGCAATCATGGCGGCTGCACATGAACCCTTCATGTCGCTTGCTCCTCTGCCATAAATCTTTCCATCTGAAAGCACGGCGCTGAAGGGGTTGTGAATCCACTTCTCATGTAAGCCTGCTGGAACAACATCTAGGTGACCTAGCCATATTATGGTTCTATCCGGTTTTCCAGGAACACTAAGATGAACGTTAACTTTTCCCTCTTCCCTGGCGTAGAATGAAACTTTTAAACCAGTGTTCTCAAAGTATGATTTTATATATTCTGCGCACTCCAACGTGTTGCTTGGCGGTGAAATTGTTTGGAAACTTATGAGTTTGGAAGCAACACAGATAAGTTCATTCTTTAAATCATCAATCTTGCCTAAAACCAGATCTATTGAGGATGACAAAAGTATCCCCTTTATGTTACAGTTTCCCCTAGTCTTTCAACCTTAGCAGCATATTTAATCTCAAGCATTGGCAAATCCATCGGGGCCTCAACCCTGTCAATATTGAACCTTCTAAGCATATCGCGATGCTTCAGGGTTAGTCTGCGCATCTCTGGAGACGTGGGACCGACGCATGGACTTCCAGGTATTCTTGGGCTTACATCAAAGATGTAGAAGGTCAACCTTTTCTGCTCCGGATCATCCTGATCGTAGGCGACCGCGCCCTGCAGGGCAAATAAGCCGATCATTCCAGGCGGATATTCTTCCTCGCATATACTTCTAAATCTCTCAGCAGCCTCGTATACTAAGGGCTTCTGGGACTCCCTCATTGTCAGACCATAATGACCTATCTCCTCATTCTTGATCGGGACATCTAGCATTAGTTGATCTCTGGCTGGCAGGCTCAGCACTCCGTGAAGGTTAGTTTGTTTCCTATCGTCAAATCCTAGGAAATCAAAATCTCCGAAAGGATCTTTTAATGCCCAGCCCTGAAAGTTAGCGTTA
The DNA here is from genome assembly GCA_018396435.1 of Candidatus Bathyarchaeota archaeon. Lineage (GTDB taxonomy): Archaea > Thermoproteota > Bathyarchaeia > Bathyarchaeales > DTEX01 > DTEX01. The sequence continues at coordinate 9,200 of JAGTRG010000009.1, read as the reverse complement.
AATTTTTGCCCAAGCACATACTCTTCTATCCTTGCTTTTTTTAGTCCCTCCTTATCTATAACATCCTTGTTAATGAGTTCCTCAGATTTCCTGTAATAATCCTCTGGTGATGAAGCGTAGAAGAACGCTCTCTCCAGCGGCTTCTTCTTCTGCTGAACTTTAACTATCACAAGCCTGTCTATATCCTCCGGCCTATCAAACTTCTTCGGTATTTTTATTCCAGCCCTCTCTAGAAGCCAATACTGATTTCTAGGCGCATTCCTCTCCTCCGCCCTTAGAAGGAAGCGGTTTCCATACATTGGAATAAAGAATTTTTCTTCGATATTTTCATACCCAACATAAACGGAAAATGACCTATTAGGGACAAATATCGTGTTCAGGTCTAATAGGTCCCTCTGAATATCCTCTCTGATAATGTCTGAAAATTTATCTAGGAGAATCACGTGGTCGAAGAGGTGCCTGTTATATTTAGCATAGAGTTCCTCCCTGCCCTTCTGGCAGATAACCGCTGTTGAAAAGCCGAAAGCCTTAGCTGATGCGCCTACCTCCTCAGCCGAATGTGAACCTAAAACGCCAATAGTGATGTTTTCCGGGTCATACTCTGAAACTATCTTCTGTATTTCGTCCCTTTTAATTGTCAATCATACCACCGTAAGAATATAGTTTCTCACCCCAATATTTCTTTTAGCCTATCCTGCTCTATAGCTTCCTTTATCTCTAGGGCTATTCTCCTACCGGTGCTCATAGGCTTTCCATGCTTTATAAGCGCATATGGCGATGTCTCTATGAAGACATTTGTTCCAGCAACGATTCTCGCCGATATTTCAAAAACATAAAACTTCAGGTCTGGAGTTACAACTGTTTCTAGGCAGAATGGTCCATATATCCCCGGGCTGCATAGTTCTCTTGATGCTTCAACAATTCTCTGGCCCATTCTGAAGACCTCTGGCAGAAGCGACTCGCGGAGCATCAGCGGAAAGTTGCCGACAATAGTGTATGTTACATGTAGGTCGCGCTGCAGATTGTACGGGATCCTGCCAATTCCATCAACATTAGATTCGTAGCGCCTATCAAAACCCATTAGTTCAAGTTCGCTCCGCATTACCGAGTGGAAATAATGTATATAAACCGGTATTCCAATAATATATTCTTGTATTACATATTCTTTTGCCGAACCTATTTTGCGCTTAAATTCCCGTTCATTTCTGGCTAGAAAGTAGCCCTGACCGCCCCTTGCACCATAAAACTTCACTATGACTAACCCATCTATATCCGCTGAATCATTATAGATTTTGGGCAGATTAAGCCCTGCTTTCCGCAACCATTCCCTCTGCCTATCCCTATCGCTTTCCCATGAAAGTATCTTCCTGTTGCCGTAGTAAAGAACCCTCATATCCTCAATTGTTTTAAGATTAACATAAGCTACAAGCGATGCGTGGGGGATCAAGATGGCATTAAGCTTTAAGAGGTCATCCTCAACCGTATGAAAATCCTTGTAGGATGATATTTCAATAATCTCATCCGCCACCTTAAAATGCTTATATATGAACGTGTGATCTTTTATGCAGACGGCAATCGTCTTGAAACCTTCATCTTTTGCTCCCCTCAATATTTGGAGTGCTGAGTGGCTTCCAACAGTTGCTATAGCGTAATCCATGCCGTTCTCACCAGTAAACTATTACCGCTTTAGATTCTATGAAATCCCCTAATATATGAATATCAGTTTTCGGCTTTCATCTGCCTTAACGCAAAAGCAGGCCGATAACACTTATGAGCGGTACCGGTAACAGCACCTGCATCTTTCATCTGTTAACTCCGTGAAGCCTCAATGAGTTCGAATGAACTGAAAGTCAACAAATTGTCCTCAAAGATGGCTATGAGATAATCACTGGGCACTGGCATTCTTTCAGCATTTATCTGGGCCGTTCAAACAGAGTTTTATTCCACATCATGGCTACGGCCCCTGTCAACTTCTACCTTGTGCTAGGCGACGACCACACCCCTCATCAACGCAACAGAAATAACGTCGCTTGACTGCGATTTTTGCCCATCCTTGAAGAGCTCTACACCTTTAGGTTCGAGCCTCTTATACCTCCAAGGCGTGTAGCAACCGTAACCTTCGAGGTCCTGCTGCAAGGTCCACAATGCCTAGAAACATCCCACCAACCCCTTCCACCCTATCTCAACCCAAGAACATAACCACAACAACAAAAAGAAGGTGAAATTATAGAAACATTTAAGCCTTGCAGATAAAGTTGCGCAACACTGACTCAATAAAAGCCCTTTTATTTTGTTTAATTAGGCTTAAATTGGGCTTCGATTAGTTTTTTCTCGTGGATTACTACTCAGTCGGCGATGTGAGGCTGATCTCAGGCGTATCAGCGGACATTATGGGCGACGCAATGCATTCAGGAAGCATAAATGAAATAAATGGCGAAAATCATATGGAAATGCGAAAAATACATGGAAATACTCATTTATGCTGGTGCTACAATATATCTTTGGAGGGAGATGAATATTCATGATGGTTGGCATCGTTGGGAAGCCTAATGTGGGTAAATCAACATTTTTTAGCGCTGCAACCCTTGCAATGGTTGAGATTGCAAGTTACCCATTCACAACAATAAAGCCGAATAGAGGCGTCGGATACTTTAGAACGCAATGTGTATGCGAAGAATTTAATGTGAAAGATAATCCGGTTAACTCAGTATGCGTAGACGGCGTAAGATTGATTCCTGTTGAGCTGATAGACTGCGCCGGGCTTGTTCCGGACGCTTGGCAAGGAAGAGGACTTGGAAATCAATTTCTTGATGAAATAAGGAAGGCTGATGCTCTGATCCATGTGGTTGATGCGTCAGGCTCGACAGATACCGAGGGCAGAATGGTGAAGCCAGGTATGCATGATCCCCTAGAGGATGTGAAGTTTCTTGAGAAAGAGCTTACAATGTGGTTTGTGCAGATCATAAAAAGAGAATGGCCTAGAATTGCAAGAACAGTTGAGGCGGGGGGTTCGGATTTCTATTCGCTTCTTGAAGATAGACTAAGCGGACTTGCGGTGAGAAGAAAACATATAATTGAGGCCCTAAAAATCACGGAGCTTAGCGCTGATAAACCCGCAAGATGGAGTGAGGAAGATTTCATCAGATTTGTCGATGCGTTAAGAAGATCCTCAAAGCCCATGATTATAGCCGCAAACAAAATGGATCTGCCATTCGCTGAGGAGAACTTTAAGAGGCTTAAGGAAACAGGTTATCTGGTTATCCCATGTTGCGCCGAGGCTGAGTTAGCCTTAAGGAGGGCCGCTGAAAAGGATTTGATAAAATACGTGCCGGGTAATTCAGAATTCGAAATACCAGCTTCATCGAAGATAACTGATAGACAGAAAGATGCTTTAAATGCGATAAGAGAGAAAATTTTGCGCAGATACAGGTCAACAGGAGTTCAGGAGGCGATAAACGTGGCCTTCAGAGACCTCTTAAATATGATAGTCGTTTATCCTGTTGAAGACTCGGAGAAGCTCACGGATCATTATGGAAGGGTTCTGCCGGAGGCTAGACTTGTGCCGAGGACAACCACAGCACGGGAGCTGGCTTACATGATTCACACCGAGCTGGGTGAGAGCTTCATATATGCAGTGGACGCACGAAGCAAGAGGAGGCTTGGAGAGGGATACATGCTTAAAGACAGAGATGTTATATCTATTGTAAGCGCCAGAAAAAGAGCTTAGATATACCCTACTAGCGTTTTGCGCATTCTATTTGCCGAATCTCCTTTTACGCTTCTGATATGTTCTGACGGCTCTTAAGAGATCTATGCGCCTAAATTCAGGCCAGTAAACGTCTAGGAAGCATAGTTCGCTATAGGCTGATTGATAGAGCAAGAAACCGCTTAACCGTTCTTCCCCTGAAGTTCTTATAATTAGATCTGGCTCCTGCTTAGGTAGAAAAGCAGTGTATAAATGCTGCTCAAATATTTTTTCATCAATCTCTTCCGGCAAGAGTTCTCTCTCAGCAACTTTCTGAGCGATTTTTCTTGCAGCGTCAACTATCTCCACCCTACCACCGTAGGCTATCGCCAAATTTAGAAAATGCCCATCATAGCTCTTTGTTTCCCCCTCAATTTCTCTGATCATTTCCTGTAAATCTGGAGGTAACATGTCTATTTTGCCGATAACTTTAACCCGAACCTTATGCTTATGCATCTCTTCACTTTTAAGGGCTTCACTAAATTTCTCTCTAAATAATTGCATAAGTCTCTCAACTTCCTCTTTTGGCCTTTGGAAATTCTCAGTTGAGAAGACGTAAAGCGTTATAGTTTTAACGTCTAGATCAAGGCACCATTTTAGAACATCTCTGGTTTTATCCGCACCATAATAATGTCCTATCCAAGGTTCTAGTGAGCGATCCTGAGCCCACCTTCTGTTTCCATCTAATATTATGGCTATGTGGTCTGGTTTGCCTTGGTCCTTAATTTGATGCCAGAGCCATTTCTCATAAATCTTATATGCGCCCAGCAATGAGAGTAGAGACCTGAGCATCCAAATTTCACCTTCTGATTACCGATTAGTTGGCGAGGAGCATTCGCATCCTCTAGTTTTAGGCAAACTTTCAATTGATTCAGGTATGATTTTTTGGATTCTTGGCATAACAGACTTAGAAACATTCATAACCTCCTCATATGTGAGCTTACCAGATATCCCGGCGGCCATGTTTGAAATAAAGCATAATGCGGCATAGCATATGCCGAGTTCACGTGCAAGCACAGCCTCGGAGGAACCCGTCATGCCTACAACATCGCATCCAAAAGTCCTAAACATGCGTATCTCAGCTGGCGTTTCAAATCGCGGCCCCTCTGTGCAAACATATACGGCGCTATCATGCACCACACCCGTTTCCTTTGCAACCTTTATCAAAATTCTACGAATCTCCGGGCAGTAGGGTTCCGTAAAGTCTATGTGTTTAACTGGCGCTTGATCATAGAATGTTTGTTGGCGCTGCTTTGTGAAGTCCACTAGGTCATGGGGGACAACAAGGTCCCCGGGTTTAAAGTTTAAATTTATCGCTCCAACGGCATTAGTTGCTATTATCCTCTCAACGCCGATCTTATGTAAGGCATAAACATTAGCCCTATAGTTTACTTTATGCGGCGGAGTATCATGCTTACGTCCATGTCTGGGTAAAAAGGCGATTTTTCTACCTCTAACTTCACCGATAAATATTGCGTAGGAGAGCCCAAAAGGTGTTCCAACGTTAACTACTTCAAAATCCTTAAAAAGATCTTCTAAGCCGGTTCCGCCTATAACCGCCACTTCAGCCTTCTTCACTCCTTCCAAGATCTTCCCTTCGCTCCTCCTTTACTTTAATATCCTCTTTAAAGAATTCCCTATATTTCTTACTTGCAAAGTGAACTATCGGCACTGATACCGCAGCTATCCCTATCCCAATGATGATGGATAATATTAAGCCATCGATGTGTATCGATGGGTCAATTAATATTTTTGCAGCTTCATTAAAGATTTTCCATGACCACACGCAGACGGCGAGAAAAACTATGGTTCTCCAGAATCTTAGATCGCGCTCGAGAAGATGACCTAAAGCCCTGCCGACTAGTATTATACATACGCCGATTACCACAACCGTTATTGATGTTGAGATGACCAATCCTGTAATTCGAGGTATTAGGCTTAGCCAAACGTTTGGGTCGCTTGGAAGCGGACTGGGAATGACATCCGGGTTTGACGCTATCTGGGATAATGCCTGATAAAAGCTCACTGCGATTAATAAGATGCCGAACACTAACGATGAGCCAGTAACTAGCCGGTACGGTGATGAAGCCCTTAGAAAAGCCGATATTTTCTTGTCTAACCCATAGCCTTTATTAAATAAGTAGCTTCCAACAATTATAAGTCCAATAATCCAGGCCCATGTTCCAATATCATATCGAATGAATGTTGCTAGGAAGGACAGTATCCCAAGGGTTATCAATAAAACGCCTGGTAACCCCATGAATATCCGTGAATATCTTGGGTCTTCAATAATCTTCTTTAGGTATCTGGAGAATATCGCTGCTGTTTCCTCTATTGTCTCGCTGTGTTTTACAATAACTCTCCTTACGGATGAAACTGGCACCCTTGATTGAATGAGAGGCATAATATCCTCGTCTGAAAATCCATCTGTAACAAGTATTAGGCTTGTCGGCTTGAACTCTTTAAGCGCTTCATTAAGCTCTGATATGAGCTTTCTGTCGGCGGCTATTCCGCCAAGCTCAGAGCCAGTGATAGTTGCAACTTGGTATGAAACGTTGTTCGTTCCGCCTTTTTCTAGGCTGTCGCATATTCTAACAGCCTCAAACATTGCGTTTGCGTCAGCTTCTTCCGGGTCGGCTAATATAAGCTTCAGCGCGGCATCAATATTTTCTTTTTTGCCTATTATTGGGGTTTTAACATCGGTTTTTCTACCGACATCGTTATCTCTATCGACGCATATTACCAATATGCGCTCCGCGCTGAGATTTTCTCCTTCTTGACCTGACATTATTTTCTCCTATAAACTATACTTTTCTTAAAATAAAATAATGTAATTGTTAGAAATAAAGTTTAATTTAACTTAATAAGCAGAGATCTTCCCTTATATTTTTCCCTGCTCAGCTAAAATTTTGAACTCTTCGAAGGAAATTTTTTCACCACGTTTAAGCTTTTCTAAGGCTTCTCTCTCAATCTTCCCCCTTAAGGCGGCGGCTGCCTCAGTTCTCCTCCTCTCCTCTTCCTCGCGAATAATCTTTTTGAGGGCTGAGATTTGACCAAGAAGATCAGCATATTTTAGGCGGAGCGAAGATATTTTTTCCCTGATTTCCAGATACATTTTGTGCATCCAGTCGGCCTCAACCCTCAATTTATCTATCTCCCTAAAATGTTCCATCATCCTTTCGTGGAGTTTCTGGCTTTTCGCAATGTTCTCTGCAATCTTATTCCTACAGGAGTCAATCTCATCCCTCAATTTTTTCATCTGCCCTTTCAGCAAGATGGCCTCGCATCTCATCTCCTCGAGGTTACGATAAAACGCTAACTGGGTTTCTAGAAACTTAACGCGCTTAACAAGCCTATTTTCTTCCTCAAGTGATAATGATGCGGTTTGTATCTTCCACTCTATCTCCGAAATCTCCCTCTTTAGGTATTCCTCTTTTTCCGCAGGTTTGGTCTTAATGTGATTTCTAATCCTCTGCCTTAATTCATTAAGCGCATTCAGCTTCTCGTGATATGATTGCTTAAGCTCTCCGAGAATGATCTTTAAGTTTCTAACTTCATCATTTAAGGCATCGCGTTCACCCTTAAGCTTCGTGGCTTCAAGCCTTAACTCACTCATCTTTTCATGTATAGTATTCCTCTTCTCAACAAATTTGCGGGCTTCATCGCTAAGCTTGTCTATCTCAACCTTTAATTCTGAAATCTCCCCATCAAGCTCGACTAGCTTCCTTCTCTGCTCCTCAACCACATCCATCACTTCATTCATGACGAAATTGTCTATGGCGAATTTATGCCTTTTTAAGATAATAAACTTTATATTGTTGGATGGATAATCCAACCAAGTGAAAATGTATACAAATAATGGAGCTAAACCGATGAGATCTTCGAAATCTAGGTTTTTACTTTCTACGAGAACCATGAGTTTCGTCGTTCTTATGACGGCGATGAATCTAATTTCGAATTATGCTATGATAGGTATCCCGAACATTAAATTTATGGATTTGTTTGTTTTTGTTAGCGGATATGTTTCAGGCATTTTGCCCGGTGTGCTTATCGGTATTTTGACGTGGCTTGTTTATGGGACTATTAATCCGTATGGTTTTATTTTTCCTATCCTTGTTGCTTGTTGTGTTGGTGAGACTCTTTATGGTGTAGCTGGCGGTTTATCTGCAAAAATTGCTTTGGTCGATTTTGGCAGGCCCTATAATCTGAGGTTTGGCATTTTGGGTTTTCTTTTAACATTTATTTATGATTTATTTACTAACATAGTTTCTGGAGTGGTGGCTGGGCTCCCACCATTGATAGCCATATTAAGTGGCGTTCCCTTCTCTGTTGCGCATGAGGTTTCAAATTTCATCTTCTTCCTTTTTGGATGTAATACTTTGATAGTTACTGTTAGGAAAATAGCGTTTAAAGGAGGTGAAAAATTATGAGCGGGAAGAGTGGGAGCGTATGGATCTGGGTTTCAGCCGGATTCCTTTGCTTAGTTATTGTTGCAGCCTACATTAGCGTCTATTACTATATGGAAGCCCAAAAATATCGGCAATTATACGACGAAACACTGCGGGAATTATCTAAATTCAGCGGGTATATCCTCGTAAACATAATGATCGACTATGGGAACGGATCAACCGTGTGGCATAATAATACGGCGATTGCTAGGGGAGCCAGCCTTTTCGAAGCAACAAAAACTATCGCTGAAGTAGCGTATGAGAAATATCCATTTGGAGTCTTCATAACAGCAATAAATAATGTCGCCGGAAACCAGACTCACGCATGGCTCTGGTACATATGGAACTCAACAAAGAAGGGCTGGGATTTTGGTCCCACCGGAGCGGAAAGTTTCATTCTTAGGGAAGGCGATGTAGCTTCATGGGTCTACACAAAATGGGCATAACGCGACAATTGAACAGCAACAATAATTACAAAAAATATGCAAGGAGAAACTTTTTTGGTGGTCGGGCGGGCAGGACTTTCATGAAGTGAAACCTTCATTTTGAAATCGCCGAGCTGGGGTTTTCATCCTCACAGCTCTCCTGCGACACTCCGGTTTCTGTATGCCCGGTAGGCTGAGAATGCACCCACCTGCAGTGGGCACCTACAGCGTCTCCACCAGCCTCACGTTTGATTTTAAGAGGCTAGTTCGGAAGCTCTACCAGGCTGAGCTACCGCCCGACCAAAAAATCAAATTGTGAAAAACAAATATATGCTTTTCGTTCAAAATTTATTACGCAAAAATTAAATCGTCCCTAGTTAATTTTAAAACTGTGAATCTCAGGGAAGGGCCGGTAGTTTAGTGGCATGAATGCCGCCCTCGCATGCGGCTTGATCTCAGCCGAGAACGGCGGAGGTCGCGGGTTCGAATCCCGCCCGGTCCACCATTTATATACTTTTGGATGAGCCCGGAACGCTTTATAGAAGCATTTACTTCCCCCTTTCTGGACTGGCTGATGGAGAG
>JAGTRG010000084.1 GCA_018396435.1 Candidatus Bathyarchaeota archaeon | reverse complement strand
TTGAATAAGAAAAGTTTAGTATTTTTAAACTGGTGAAAAATATTCTATAGGATATCATATCCTAAGGTAGCTAAATCCATTGTTCAAGAATTTGTCATCGCTGAAGCGTCTATACACCCATGAAGCACCAAGTTACAGTATAAGAAAAAGTACGAAGTTTGGAAAAACGAGGAAAATTGCTTAAATATCTCAAAGATTTGTGAAAATGCTTTAATTCAGGCAAAAACTGGCGAAATCAAAAAAGAAGAGGCATTGGAAACTCGGGCTTTGAACCGATGGCGCTAGATAGCTCTTTGTGTGCGTTAATCTGAGGATGATATTTTTATTATGGTTGCGGAGTGCGCTGGAAAAGTGTATACGAAGCTTTCGCTAACCTCTATGCTCGGTTTTTCTGCGACTTTTACATTGTTTTTATTTTCTCTATCGTTATATACGTTTATATTTTTAGCGTTTAATTCGAATACTTGCCCTCTCTTATCGGGAGTGAAATCTTTAAGGTCAATTAGGCACTCAATATCCATGTCTCTATGCGCGTTAACTACCGCGATGAAAAGAGTTTTTCCATCTTTGGTTAGGGTTGCGCTAGCATCTAGGAATGGGATATTGTTGAAGGATGCTTCTGGCTCCCAATTCTCATTTTTAGCCTTAACGTTCAAACTGTATGTTTCAGACTCAACTTGGCTAAAGACTGCTATTTCGCCTGTATGATTAACATATAAGTCAAATGCATGATATCCGGCTTCAAGCACCAACGTATCTTTATAAGTTGTTAAGGGTGAAAAGAATGGCTCCCTTCTCCCTCTTCTCCTAATCATTTCATGATTGTGTATTAACGGAAACATGCACGCTATTTTCAGATTTTTCGCATGCTTTTGGAAGATATTAAGCATTCTGCATATGCCTAACGCATCTCTAAGGGTGTGGCATCCCGAAATATTCCATTCGTCAAAGGCTATTCCTATATCTTTTTCAGATGGTTTCGGCGGTGGGGCAAATATTTCACCCCCTAATCCTCTCGCCTTGTAGACGGCTGAAGCTACATTTATTGTGCTCTCCACAATCCTTAATCCCTCGTCAGCGTATAGTGGGCACGCTAAGATTCGATAGTAATTTTCCTCTTCATCTTCAGTTAACAATTCAAAATAATATTGATGCACTGAAATATTGTCCACTAAATCAAAAAGTGTTGTTAGCACGGTGAGGTTCCATTCTGGACTCGCTCTCAAGGTGTGGCCTACAACAGTTAAATTAATGTTGGGGTCAACCCTCCTCATGAGCTTAGCGAAGTCCCTTGCTTTCCACGCGTACTCTTTTGCTGGTAAATTTCCTATCTGGAAGTCCCCCCACATCTCGTTTCCTATACTCAAGTACTTAACTTTGTAGGGTTCTGGATGCCCATGCTTCTCCCTTAACCTAGCATAATATGTGTTACCTTTAAGATTGCAGTACTCAACCCATCTGGCGGCTTCTATGGCGGTTCCAGAGCCGGCATTAACAGTTATGAAGGGTTCAGCGTCTATTAATCTACAGAACTCTATGAACTCATCCGTCCCAAAGCGGTTCGTCTCATCAGCTCCCCAGGCAAGATCATATAGTGTTGGGCGCTCATCCCTAGGCCCAACGCCGTCCAGCCAATTATATCCTGAAGCGAAGTTCCCGCCTGGCCACCTCAGTATTGGCACCTTTATTCTCCTGCAAGCCTCGACCACGTCTATGCGGAAACCCCTACTATCCGATAATGGGTTATCCTCGTCGAAAATGGCTCCATAAATTAATCCAGGTATATGCTCAATGTTAAATCCATATATATTTGGGCTGACCTCTCCTATTCGTATTCCAGCGTATACAATTATCCGGTTTTTGTTGGACAAAAATTCGCCTCCCTAGCTTTTATTACTTCTTCGTGGCATCAATAAATGTAAAACAAATTACTTTTAAATTTTTGGTCTAGGATAGAAAAGTTTACCTTTAACCTAAATGTGCTCACTAATTAATTTCTTTACTGCTTTACATCATCAATCTCTCGAATCTTTACAACCCAAAATCTTGAGACGAATTCTCGATTAACAGCCAATTGTTGAGGGGAGCGCTCTTAGAAAAAATACGTTTAAAAAATGGGGGAAATTCTGTCCTTAATTAAGTGGTAGGTTCACCTTCCAGCTTTACGATGTTAATTGAATGCGGCTTCAACTCAAGGATAACCTTGTCATTCTCCACTTTGACATCACCTTTTTCAATTCTCACAGCGTTTGGTTCCTCAAGTGTATTCTTGGACTCAACTGTTTCACCGGCAACCGTTTGCATACATCCTTTAATTGGCTTGTATCCCCTGAATGATACTTGAAGATGGGCTGCATCCGACTCATGCCTATTCACTAAGTGTAGATAAAGCGTATTTCCATTCTTTGTAAGCGTAGCCGATATATCTAGGAATGGAATGTACATGTTGAGTTCACTCGATTTATAGAGTGGTGAATCTGAAGTTGCCGGGAGAACATTGTCTCCAGTGTTTTCACCATACATTTTAAACACAAGATATTGCGGGGTTAGAACAATCCGCCCATCATTTGACGCAAAAATTAGTGGTAGAACGTTTACTGTCTGCGCAAAAGCCGCTATGGGCACCTCATTACATAATCTATGTAGAGAGTTTAAAACTCCGGCCGTAAATACGGCATCTTTGATGCTTGTAATTTGACTGAGTAGTGGAGGCTTAGCCTCCGGGTACCAGACATTCCACTCGTCAAAGGCTATTTTAATCTCACGCTTAATATTATATTTCCTTCTTGCACTTTGAATGAGATCATATATGTTTCTCAGTCTCCTCTCTATATCCACACTATAAGATACTAGTTCCCTGTAGGATTTATTAACGCCCCATATATAGATGTGAATGGATAAATAATCAAAGTATTCGCCCGCATGCCTCACCATACTAATATTCCATTCCGGGTCCTCGCATCCGACTGCTATAAGCTTTATCTCTGGATCGACCATGCGCATTTCATGTGCGAATTCAATCGTTCTTCTTGCGCATTCAGCGCCATCTACACAAAAACCGATCTGCCATCTACCATAAAGCTCGTTTCCTATCCCCCATACTTTAACGCGGTACGGCTCCTCATGCCCATATTTACGCCTAAGCTGAGCGAAGTAAGTATTCTTGGTTGAGTTGCAGTATTCAACCCATTGAGCAGCTTCCTCAGGTGTGCCGTTTCCAGCATTTACAACAATATATGGCTCTGCCCCTACAAGCCTACACCACTCTACGAACTCATCTGTTCCAAAGGTGTTCGGTTCATCCTGACCCCAAGCCATATCATAGCGTCTAGGCCTTTGATCTCTGGGGCCTATCCCATCAAGCCAATGGTAGCCGCTAACAAAATTGCCGCCCGGCCACCTCACTATAGGACAATTCAATTGCCTAACAGCCTCCAGAACATCCAGACGATAACCCTTCATATTCGGGACATTTGAGCCCTCACCAACCCATATACCACCATATATACATTCGCCCAAATGTTCAATGAATTGACCATAGCATCTCTTGTCAAGAGTCCCTATCGGAGAAGTTGCATCAACAAATACTTTGCACTCAAACATACACGTTCTCTCCAGTCAACATTAACAAATAAAATCACTGGCGTAAATTTTATAAATCTTCGCTCTTTAAGGTTTTGGCGCAAAATTTGGAAAAAGTGTTCATTTGGGCTTTATACGAGAATAATTCAACCGCTCTTACATCTTTAGTTTGGAGCCTCGGGCGGGCTTTGAACCCGCGACTCCCGCCTTACCAAGGCGGTGCCCTAACCGGACTAGGCCACCGAGGCGACCGTTGCTTTTTCTTAAATATAATTTTCCTCAAAG
>JAGTRG010000083.1 GCA_018396435.1 Candidatus Bathyarchaeota archaeon | reverse complement strand
TGAGGGAAAAATAGTTAAGATTGGCAGTTTCAGCGATATTTTTGGAAGAATATCGGAAGATCTAGCCAAGTATACGCGGTTAGAGAACATTTTCTCCGGCATATCCAGGATAACTGAAGACGGTGTTTCAGTCATTGATGTTGGGAATGGATTAAAGATTGAAGCCACTTTTAAGAGGGCTGGCAACGTTAGGGTGTATATTCCACCTGAGAGCATAATTGTCCTCACTAGACGCGTCACATCAAGCGCCCGAAATAATTTCGCTGGTAGAGTGACCCAGATCTCTGATCTCGGAGATATTGTTAGGCTTAAAATTAGGGTTAAGGGTGAAAGGGAGTTTACAGCGCAGATAACTAGAAAATCTTTTGAGGAAATGGCTCTTAACGTTGGCTCAGAGGTTTATATAGCGTTTAAGGCTTCTTCAGTTCAGCTAATTTGAGGATTGCTTTTAGGCTAAAAAGGATTTTTCATGCATACTTTAGTCATGATTTAATTATCCTATATTGTTGCTTCATAATTCTTTATTCTCTCCTTCTACTAAGGGGTTTTCAGCAAGCGAACATATGGCTTGCTGGCGATTTGGGGATTGCGTAAGTGTGCTGTTTGCAGCCGTGAACTCCAAGAGTATAGGGAGGGCGAGTTTAGCCGTTATTATTGTGGTGAATGCGATATATCATATTATGTTTATGACCCAGGGGCGGAGGTCTATTCGAGAAGCTTAATTGAGATGGAGAACATTTATGAAGATGATCTAGAAGAATGTTTTTTGGGTCAAGGGACGGTGTTATCTCTTATTTTAATTGTCGTACTAGAATTAATTTATCACATGTTTTTTACTTAAGTTTAGGCTTGTATAATTGGCCTTTCTTTTTCCTCCCATCTGCCTCTCTTTCCGGCTAAGTACTGGATTAGGCATGTGAGCCTTGCAAAAATGTTTATGTATCTTAGAAGTGGGTATAAAGGCGTGTAAAGAAGGAGTTTTCTATGATTATAACTGTTGTATGAAAACTTTAGGGCTACTGCATGCTGGAAGACTCCTATAAGAAACACAATAAGTGAGTAGAGAATGAGATTATATAGGAAGTATATTTTGTCGGGCGCAAACCAGTAGAGTATTGGTAGGCTGAAAGCTGCTATGAGCTCTATTAATGCACCGCCGTAACCCATTATTAGCGAATACCAGAGAATTAACGCTAGCCATCTTCTCTTAAAGAGCATTCTCTTATGTATGCCAAGAAAATTGTGTAGTCCACCTATAAACCATCTTTTCCTTTGCCCCCAGAGTATTTTGAAGCTGTGTGGGGCTATCGTTGTGCTCCTAGCCTTACTATTATAGCCTATTTTATATCCTCTCTTTTGCATATCAAGAGTTATCTCTAGGTCCTCGGTTACAGACTTTAAGTTAATTTCGTTAAGAATCTTTTTCAAAACATCAGCTCTGTAGAGGCCTATTGGGCCGGGTATAACGAGAATTGAGTTGCCTAGCGCTTGAGCGCATCGGTATATGCCTAATCCTTGGCTGTACTCTAGCTGCTGCAGTATTACGTAAAGGTTTGTGTCTCCATTTCCATCAGATGGATGGATGAAACCCGTTACTGCATCAAGTTTATCGGCAACCATCCTGTCAACTAGATGTCTAAGCGTGTCAGGCTCCCACCACGTGTCCGCATCCACAGTTGCTATTAATGCTCCAAAAGCCTTTTTCACACCTGTTTTTATCGCTGCTGCTTTACCCAAGCGCTTTTTATGGCTTATGATCTTAGCTTTTATGTACGGCCACCTCTCCCAGTTCATCTTAAATGTTGCTTCAGCAACCCTCCTTGTATTGTCCGTGCTTCCATCATCCACAACTATTATTTCTGTGTAGCCTGGATAGTTTGCTGCACACTTGAATAGGCTCGCTATACACTTTGATATAGTCTTCTCCTCATTATACGCTGGAACTATAAATGATACGGCTGGCGATGTTCTCTTATCAGGTATTGTTGCTTTCCTTCGGTTGTACACCCACGATGCTGCAAGGAATACCCCTCCTACCGCAATAGCTGAGAATATGTACCATCCGCTGAAAAAAGCTAGTACAGCATGCCAGAGCCAGCTTGCCTGCTGGAATGCTGGTTTGTAGCAGAGGAAATATCTGATGATGTAGTCTACTACTAGTGGGAGCCAGCGCCACATGAGATATGCCAGTAGAAATGGCGAAATGAGTAGTGTAGCTAGAGCAGTCTTGAACCGCCTTGACATAGTTAACTTCCCATAGCACACTAACAGAGAAGTATTAATTATATAGAGGAAAAATAAAGATTGCTTAACATATATTAGAAACGAAAATCCATGTTTATTATGCTGCAAGTTACCCGTTATTTTTATGACTTAATCAAAGCGTGTTGAACCATTAGCACATGATTGATTTTGTCCTTCTAGAATACAACCTTATGACTCTGTTTTTATTGCTTGCCTTATTTCTTCGATAATTTCTTTGTTGCCGCTTAGTAGTATGCCGTGTTCGATTATTTCCTTGATTATCCTTGCCCTCCTCTTGGCCATGGCTTGGATTTCTTTAGTTGTGTAAACCCTTGGTTCTATGTCTACTGATGCGCTTGGTTCTAGATATTTTATTATTCTATCAATGGGTCTTTCACTGCTCTCTTCGACTACTATGATTACATCCGCATCCGAGAATGCCGTATAATCTCCTCTAGCCAGCGAGCCTATAAGTATTACAGCTAACGCACCCCTTTTGACTGTTTTCTCAGCATACTCTTTAAGCTCTCGCATTATTGCCTCGTAATCAGGCTCAAACAACTTTATTTCTGATGAACCCAATTATTTCACCTGAATATTTGACTGCTCTTTCCGCGTCGGCTCTGGTGTAATAATCGAGTGGTGCGCCCTCAGGGTGAAAGTTGGGGTATCTTGAAGGTATATAATGTCTATCCAACTCCTTAGCTCCATCAAGAAGTTCTATGGGAGGCTTAAAGTCTTCGGGAAGGTTCTCGAGTAGTCTGCTAACTGAGTGACCCCACACCTCAATGCCAAGAGATTGGTAGAGGGCTTTAACAGCTTTTTCAGCCGCTTGATGCGAGGCAAAGCAAGCCCATTCATAATCACCCATCTCGAGGGATCTCCTAGCATGCTCATAATCCCTTAAGGACTGCCTTAGCCAATCTCTAGCTCTAGAAACCATTAAACAACCTCATTAAACCATTACTTTTTAGTCTAATTTAAAATTTACATTGCCCACAATTTAATACTATGAATTATTACATGAGCAATCAGAAATATTGCATAGATTTAGGCTCAACTAATTTGAAAAACTTACGATTTCAAGTTAACAACATAAATAGGCATATAATGAAATATACATTAATGTTTCTATAGTATATACCTTAAATTCATAATCCAGAAATTAAAGAACATTATAATATTTTAATCGATCAAAATGAAAGTAGAGAAAGTAAAATTAACAGTAACAATGCCCAAGGACCTTATAGATGAGGTAGACATGTTAACTGAACTTATGGGCTACAACAAAAGAGAGAAATTCATAGAGTCGGCGATAAGAAGACTAGTGGACAAATAAAGAATAGCACTAAACAGTAAAAGTAAGCAAAGATGGCACGCGAAACCATTAATGGCTATAAAAAATCTTATTAAAGAAAACTCGAACAATAATCAGCGTAGTAGCAATAAAAGGCAGGAAGTCGACAGCCTATATAAAAAGGTAGCAAACAAAATTCTATCAAACTTAAATAGCCAATGAATCGAACTATTTATTGATACTTATGGTTGAAAGAAGCAAGGATTGGCTTGATCAAGCTGAGGGAGACTTAGAGCACGCAAAGAACGACTTAAGATCAGGTTTTT
>JAGTRG010000082.1 GCA_018396435.1 Candidatus Bathyarchaeota archaeon | reverse complement strand
AGAAAGTTCAGAACTCTTCTAGTAATGATAATGGTTTTAACCTCAGTTACATCCTTCATATCTCTAACATCCCTCTCCTATGAGGGCGGCTTAATAACTGAAAGGATAAGCAGAAAAGTTCCCTCCAAAGGCATCTATCTTTTCCAACAGTCAAATAATAGCGAAGTTTATCCCTTTGGACCGGTTGAATCATACGTTACAGATTGGCTTAGCAGGAGCGAGAGGGTAAATTTAACCTCCATTCTCCTAAAAAATTTCCCGCAAGTCAGCCCTCGCCCCGGTATTCCACCCCAACCGCTAGGCAGCCTCATAAACCCGCAGCTTAGCCTCAGCTATGATGTGCGTGGTGTAATGGGCGTAGAACCTAGATTAGAAGCCAACCTAATTGGCATAGACTGCATTGTTGACGAGGGCATGGGCAGATTTCTAGATGATGAAGATGTCAATGGAATATTAATTAGCGAAAACGCAAGTCAGTCTCTGAAAGTTAAACCGGGAGATACGATTGTATTTTGCGGGATGAACTTCACGGTTGTCGGCGTTTTTAACAGTACAAAACTCAAGGAAATAGTAGACTTGAATGGCAATCCGGTTCTCCCCCAGGAAGTTTTCGTAGCAGCCCTAGATAGCGATTTGAATTATACGCCCCTGTATGTGACGCCTGAAAACGTTGTGATATTTATCCGCGAGGCAGCATCACGCCTTCCGTTAAGGATAGTTGTATCGCGGGTTATTATTCAAGTGCGTGAGGGGGAGGACATGGTTTCTTTTGCGCGAGCGTTAGCGCTCACTTTTCCAAGAGTTGAAACATTTGTGCCGCTTGACCGTTATATTATACATTTTTATATTGGGCATCGATTAATTAGCTACGGGTTCGCTGAAAGCTTCGTGCTGCTGATATTAACATCCCTAAACATTGGAATCACCTTTCTTACCTCCGTGTATGAGAGGAGGCGCGAGGTGATGACGCTTTCAACAATAGGGTTGAATCCATCTCAAATATCAGCCATATTTATATGCGAGGCGCTCGTGATAGCTCTTATAGCTGGAAGCCTAGGCTATCTTTTCGGTTTAATAGGCTACCATATCTTTCTAAACTTTCCCGAATTTGTGCCGATAGTGAAATATAAGGTTGAAGCATCTTGGTGCATCCTCGCCGTCTTTTTCTCAATGGCCTCATCCATGATTGGGGCCGTAATACCAGCATTAAAAGCATCAGTTATAACAACTCCCTCCCTACTCAGGAGGTTCATGATTCCCTATGAGGGCAAAAAGAGAGAGGCGTGGAATATTGAAATCCCTATAAAGATCGTTGGTGAAAGTGATCTTCTAGGCTTCTTCAACTTCATGGGGATGAGGCTTAAAGATTACAGCGGATCAGCCCATATTGAAGAGAGGGTTGAAGACATGATGCTTGATGGAGATGCAAATAGGCCTGAAAGCCTATCCATAAACTTCCACTACAAGAAATATGGGTCTATGGACATAAACACTAAGAATAAACTATCCGCAATCAAGAAGGAAAACAACAGCTACACGATAAATCTCTCATCAAGAAGCTTATCGCCTAATAAAATTGAGAACGCCCGGCAAACAGCAGTTTTCATTAGACGTTTAGCACTAGAATACACTGAGAGGGAAAAAATGGGCTTCCACGCACCGCCGAAGACAGAATAGCTAATGTACTAAGATCCCTACGTTATCCGGAATGCATCGCCTTTTACGGTTAAGTTTAATTTTAATGCGTTGATCGAGTCTGATTGTTAATCTAGCATCCGTTATTGTAGCCGTTTCAGATTCTTTATATTTATCATCCTGTCCATTTAAGGCTCTAGCGTCATGTATGCGTAAACATTCTCCACGTCTCTGTCAAATCTGAATGATACAAGGTTATCATAGTTGCTTAGGTCTATGATGTTCCATCCAGATTTTAGGTTTACGTTTTCAAACTCGCTGTAGTTTGCTGATCCTATTATGTAGTGTGCTAAATGCATTGATCCTTCTTTCGGAACCCTTATCCTCAATCTTTTATTTATAAAGCCTCTTATCGGGATTCCGCCAACCCAGCCGTTTAAGCCCATAGTCACCCTATATGTTCCATCAAGTATGCCTATTCGAACACCAGTTAACGGTCTGCCCAAAACAGCGTTTGGCTCCAGCATGAATATTGCTCCTCTATTTGTCCTCCAAGTTAGAATCGGTTCATGGTTTACGCATGAAGCATACAAGTACAGGTGTTTCCCATCGAATGTCATCCCGGACATGTAGAAGACGTGCGTAAGTATCTGTGGAACTGGTGAATCGAACCTTAGGAGAACTGGTGTGCTTAATGAATCATCAGCATGGGCTTCTCCGCTATTTACTGGCAGTAATACTGAACTGTTTAGAGATACGGATCTCTGCGCTCTGGCACCAGGTCTCGTCCACTGCTTCTCAAGCTTATAACATGCAAAGAAGGGAAGTGCCAAAATCTTCCTTTCCGACCCAACCCTCCAATCATTTACGGCAATTATTGCGGGTCCCTGAACTAGGTATGCAAGCCCCCCAACTCTAAATGCTGCCCCGCTGAAGGTTGTTGGAATCTCCCATGTTGATCCATCAAATGATGGAATTGAATTTATGATTTCACGCTGGTTTGTTTGGGGGTTATAGGAGAATAAGGCGTTGCTGTGCCAGCTGTTCATTAGTATGTGGTCGTGGAGCATAACCATTTTATAGGTGTTACCGAAGAAGATCATCTCCATTTTATTTGTGTCTAAATCAAGCATGTATAGCCCTTGGTCTCCTCCCCAATTTACGTCTCCCCTAGCAGCCCATAAAACATCTTTTCTCGGGTCGTAGAGCAGATCTGTCACCTCAGCGTACCAGAAATGCGGTTTTATGTTCTCATCCCACCTCTTCATCCAAAGAAGCTCTATACTTCCATCCTCGTTCACGGCATGTATGTGACTGAATTTTCCCCTCCGATCAGCTGCTTCAAACTGCTGCCCATCAGGATTCCTGTACGTCGGCGCCTCACCCCAACCTCCGAAGAACACTCTATCTCTTGAAATTTCCATCGCACCATGCGTGTCACCGCCTACGCGCGGTTCAGATCCGCATTTTTCATATCTATAGGTGAGTTTGCCGCCGACATACATCTCGGCGCATGTTCCATCATGAAATATTAGGTCTCTTAGCTTCGGGTGTATTGCTAAGTAACCATGGCCGCCTGCAGCTGTTATACCAACGCAGATTCCGGGCATTATTGGGATTTGATCATCAATCCTTTTATGCATAATATTATCCCCAGCATTTTAAAATTGGATTAATCAACATATTAAAAATTATTATATGAAAATGCCTAGCCGTGAATTGCCACCAGGAGCGAGGGCAAAATGCGAAAATAATGCAGGATTCCAGAAACCTATGTTTTGTATGTTCTAGCAACCTGCATATTCAGCCGCTTTTTCGGGTTTCCCTTAGAGAAAAAGTATCCTGTGTTTTTCTTGTCTATTATAGTGTTCATGTTCTTCACAACAATGGTTATATTGCGTTTTGTAAGGAGTAATAAGGAATCTCACAAGGAGAATTGAAAGCATAAGTCTTCACTATACATGTCAATATCGCAATTTTGTAGCTTTTTCTGCCTCCCAAAATTGATACCCCTCTAGGTTTTTCGCATTGCCGAATATGGCAAAATACAAATACAGATTCTAAATCAGCAATCTCCACAGCCTCCGATTCAACGGTGCAATTACTTTTTTGCCCCTGATGCGTTATCTCTAGAGCACCAGCACCAACTTAGCTATCAAGCTGGACTGAAAAATATGAAAGTTTCAAAACCCTTAAGGGTACCTCTAAACTCGTCCTGATGAAAATTCCAATCACGTAACGAATCTGTTAAGAGAAGTGGTTAAACATCTATACTTGCTAAGAATAGAGGTATTTGCGACCTAGTTAAGACCAGAGCGTTCTTCAAATGCTTAGGCTTAATCCAGCTTCCGGAAGTGGTTTTAACTTCTATTCCGAACTGTCGATTATCCAAGAGGACCACCATGTCGACTTCAGTTTTATTCCTCCAATAGAAGACGGGATGTCTCCTAGCCAGATGAGTAGCGACAACTGATTCAAG
>JAGTRG010000081.1 GCA_018396435.1 Candidatus Bathyarchaeota archaeon | reverse complement strand
TGACACATTGGTTTTTCCTTGAAGGGCAGAACCTTCAGAGAGACCATTCTCTTAACGAAAAGGGGGAAATTGGCAGCTCCAATCACAGACACGGCTGCTTTCAACCTCTTCTCCAGAAAGGCCGAAACCAGGGTTATGAAGCCGCCCATCGAAACGCCCATCATGCCTATTTTAGCCGGGTTAACATCATCTCTTGCTTCAAGGAAATCCACAATCTGGCTTATGTCTTTAGCTGTTTCAACAACAATTGTGAAGAATGTTCTAGGAAAGTTTTCGGCGAATTTGCCCCAAAACTCAGGGTCCATTCGATCCCCATGCATTCTAGCGTCAACAGAAATGGTGCAAAAACCAGCATCAGCCATTCTTAAGCAATTAGTTAACATCCCCTCTTTATTTCCCGTCCAACCGTGAAGCGCAATAACTACTGGTTTTGCCCCCTCAGTCTCATGATAAAACCATAAAGTTGGAATCTTATCTTTACCGATGAAATGTTTTTCAATAGCGTAGGTTCCCTTAATAACCGCCATCACCCATCACCATCCTCTTTACAACACACATTTGATCGCCAGTTTTAATTATGCCTTTGCTTTATTTGATTTTTCGGATTTCTCAAGTTGGAGGTCACATCATGTTCATGACGGTTCCGAGTACTGCTAATAAGTAAATTCATAGTTAACGGACTAAAAGTTAAAAGCAGATCTTTAAATCTTTAATTAGGAAGATTCCAAATTGGGGTTCAACGTATTCGATTTACTTGCTGAAGAGGTTCGTTCTATTTTACCCAAAATGGGATTGCTTAGTCCAACTGAGCCGCAGATCAGGGCTATACCGCCGATTCTCAGAGGTGAAAATGTTCTTTTGATAGCTCCAACTGGAAGTGGAAAAACCGAAGCTGCCTTGCTGCCGGTATTGTCAAGATTCAAGCATTTGCCGGAGAAAAAAGGAGTATCCATCCTTTACATTACACCACTTAGGGCTTTAAACCGAGATTTGGTTAAGAGGATTTCTCTATGGGCGGATGCGCTAGGATTTACAGTTGAAGTTCGCCATGGAGATACGGAGATGAAGGCACGTAGGAAACAAGCGTTAAAACCCCCCAATATGCTTGTAACAACACCTGAAACGCTTCAGGCAATTCTACCTGGCAAAATCATGCGGGGTCATCTTAGCAGTGTCCTCTTTGTTATAATTGATGAGGTTCATGAATTGGCGGATGATAAGCGTGGGGTTCAGTTAGCGGTTGCCCTTGAAAGGCTTAGGGAGTTAACAGGTACAGAATTCCAGAGGGTTGGTTTATCTGCAACTGTCGGCAACCCGGATGAAATCGCAGCCTTCATGGCTGGTTTTAACAGGAAAGTGACAATAATTAATGTTCCAATTCAAAAGGGCTACAAGTACCTTGTTGAATATCCAGCGCCAAATGAAGGCGATTATAGGCTGGCTGAGGAGATCGGAATTAACCCTGATGCAGCGGCTAGATTAAATTATATCCTAGAAATGATCGATAAATATAGGTCAACGCTAATATTCGTCAATAGCAGAACAAATGCTGAAATGCTAGGTTATCGATTCAGCCTTCTCTCACCCAACATATCTGTTCATCATGGATCATTATCAAGGGAAGAAAGAACTTTAATAGAAGATCAGTTTAAGTCCGGTCTTTTAAAGGCCATTGTTTGCACCAGTACCCTAGAGTTAGGAATCGATGTGGGACATGTCGACCTAGTAATCCAGTACCTTTCACCTAGAAGAGTTTCAAACCTTATTCAGAGAGTTGGTCGAAGCGGACATAAGATTAGTTTGACATCAGAGGGAATCATTGTAACAGCCTTCACCGACGATGTGCTGGAGTCCATCGCAGCTGTCAGACGGGCGTACGAGAATCTAATTGAGCCAACGATCATTCATGAGAATTCGCTTGATGTTTTAGCGCATCAAATAGCCGGCTTAGTTATGGACAAAGGCAAAATAAAAGTTGACGAGGCGCTAAATATTATACGTAGGGCCTACCCCTATCGTTCGCTCTCAAAGGTTAAATTCCTTGAGGTTGTCAAATATCTTGAGGCTTTAAGAGAAATCCATCTGGAGGGTGATCTTATGAGGAGGGGGGAAAGAACAAGACGCTACTACTATGAGAACCTTTCAATGATACCGGATGAAAGGCGCTATCCAGTCATAGATGTAATCTCAGATAGAAAGATAGGTGACCTGGGGGATGAATTCATGGCTCTAAGGGCCAGAATCGGGCTAAATTTCATATGTAAAGGAAAAGTTTGGCGAATAGTTGAGATAGAGGATGAAACTGGAACAGTTTATGTTGTTCCATCTGAGGATCCATTAGCTGCTGTGCCCGGTTGGGACGGTGAGATGATCCCTGTTCCCCTAAGCCTAGCCTTGGAAGTTGGCAGGATCAGAGGAGAGATATTGAAGGAGCTGAGAAATGAGGCAAATATTGAGAAGGCTATATCTAACATTGCGGAAAAACTCTCGGTTAAATCTCAAGTTATACGCGAAGTGGTTAATGAGATAAATGAGCATATTGAGCGAAAACTGCCTGTTCCAACAGATAAAAACATCATTGTCGAGGGATTTAGCCGCTTCCTTATAATTCACACATGCTTTGGAGAGATGATAAATAGGGCTTTGGGATGCATATTTGACGCGGTACTTTCCGACGAGGGACTCATTGTCGGCTGGTGGAACGATAGCTACCGCATACTCATTGAATTAACGCGTGAAATCAGAGATCAGAGTTTAAGGCAGATAGCCGGCAAACTCTTCAGTTTGAGCAATGAGGAGATGGAAAAAGCATTCCAAGACTATCTTAAAGCCCGCTTCCCCTTCACAAGTAACATAAAGATTGTTGCTGAAAGATTCGGCGCCCTCCCAAGAGGCAGAACAATGGGACCTAAAGAACTTGAAAAGCTGCCTGAGAGGTTTAAGGATACGCCTGTATACGAGGAGGCCCTTAAAGAGGCGCTAAGAGAAAAGGTTGATTTGGAATCCGCTAAGAAATTCTTAAGGGAGATTAAATCAGGCAATGTTCATCTTGAAATATTGTTCTCCAAAGAGCGCCCCTCACCCATGGCATATCACATACTCTCAGTTTACTCAGATTTATCGGAGCTAATGGCTCCAAAACACGTTATAATGGGCAATATAGAGCGGATGAAGAGAACCATTGAGATGCGTAAAGTTAGACTTCTATGCTTTTCATGCCTTGAATGGTCAACTGAGACAAATGTTAAAAATGTGCCTAATAAACCAGTATGCGAAATATGCGGGTCAGCGCTCATAACATGCATCAGAAACAGGCAGGATTTGGAGGAGCTTAAACAAATTTTAAATAAACGATTAAAGGGGGAGCATCTAACTGAAAACGAAATTAAAAATCTCTCCCGAGCTCGAAGGACAGCAGACCTAATTTTAAGCTATGGAAAGCAAGCAATCATAGCCCTACAAGTCACGGGTGTGGGACCTGAAACAGCATCAAGAATACTTGGCAAAATGCATATGAAAGAGGAAGATTTCTACATGGATCTCTTGAAGGCTAAAATCCATTTTCTCAGAACACGGCAATACTGGGAGGACCAAAGATCCGAGAGGCTTTTTTGACGGCATCCTGATATGTGGAGGGTATAAGTGAAAGAGTTTCATTGAGATTTTTAGGATCTAGAATGGTCCGTAAACTTTTTTATGATCATTTTACGTTTATCTGTCAACTTCCCCCGTAAATGATTGTATCCATCGGCTGGCAGAAGCGAATTAGAAGTAAGCCTCTCTTTGATCCATTCATAATCTCTATTATTATACGCATAAGTTAATTCATAATCCATCGCTGTGAGATGGGCTTCATAAACCTTCGGATAATGCTTCATAACGGTCTGCTTATCAATAACTATACCCATCTTCTTCAATTCGCTTATCTCAACAATCTCATGCAGCATAAAATACTCGTTGCTTAGAATATTATCCAGAGTTACAATGTCACCTGTAGGGGTTTCTCCGCTAATATATTCATAAAATTCCCCCGCAGAAACATGTTCGACTCCATATCCTACCGTCTTAAGTTTTCCCTCTGTTTCAGCAATTTTCACATTTATTCTATTAAATATCGTCCTAGAACCATTCATCAATCCCTCATCCCTCAACAATCATTTTGGAAACTTCACATCTATAAAGAATTATTTACCTAAACATAACGAATTCGTTCACTTGACATTTTCTAAACAAGACAAGGATGAACATTTACACGACTTTCAGTCATAGTAAAGCATATCACTTAAATTGAAGACAAGCTTTTTACCACGAAAAACATATGAATATTGGTTATCCACCAATGGATAGAAGGTTTGTTTGCCGCAGA
>JAGTRG010000080.1 GCA_018396435.1 Candidatus Bathyarchaeota archaeon | reverse complement strand
ATTAATAAATTCAAAATTATATTGATATAATTAAAATCTATTGTTCTTTAATAAGAGCCTAAGAAGGTTTAAATATATTCCTTTTTCTTAAACTCATCTTGTTTGGTAAGGAAGATGTTATTGAAGTGACAATGTATGAAGCCTATAGGAATTAATATTGTTGAAAGGACTCCCTGCCTTCTTGAGCCTAGGAAGATTCAGGTAACCGCTCAGGCAGATAGATCATTAAGCGAGATTGTTCCCATCCTTTATTTGGCTATTCCGCACTCGCAATATGCTAAAGCCTTCGGCTCAGTAACGTTTACACTTGAAGGTAAACTAGTGGCGGTTTACTCTTCTGGAAGGATTAATCTCGGCTGCGTTTTAAGGGAGGAGATTGCGGTGAAACTTCTGGAGAAATTAAGGGTTCTGCTCAACAAGGCCTTTGAATATTATAGGGAGCATGGTTCCCCAGACCCTCAGCTCCTGGAGGCTAGGCAGAGGCTTAATCCGCTTGAAATATATAAGCATCTGCCAAAAACAAATTGCAAGGAATGCGGGGAACAAGGGTGTTTCCCCTTCGCAGTTAAACTCGCAAATGGAGAGAGAACCCTACAGGAATGCACCCAAATCCAGCAGCCAAAATATAGCGGTGAAAAAGCCTACCTGGAAAGGATGCTGCAACCAATAAAACTGGAAGTTGACATTTAAAGGCATATCACATAGCGCAGTATCGAAGAAAGATCCGGTTAACCTTTTAATATGTTGCTTATTAACTTATTCTAGTTTAATGAGCCTCACTTAGGAGGTTTGGAGATGAGTAGGGTTGCCATATTTAGGGGATCAGACCCGATAGATGTAACTATTAGGGCTCTTGAGGCAATAAAGGCGGATTTAGATATTGTTCTTTCAACTGAGAAACCGATTTTGATAAAGCCCAACTATATAACGGCTCGGCACCCATCAACTGGAGTTACTACGGATGGTAGGGTTATTGAAGGAGTTGTTAAATTTCTTAAAGAGCAGGGTAAGAATAATATTATTATTGGTGAGGGAAGCGGCTGGGCTGACACATTTGAAGCATTTAGAATTGCTGGTGTAGATAAGGTAGCTGAGAGGTGGAATGTGAGATTGATGGATTTAAATAAAGATGTTTTCGTTGAGGTTTACCCGCCGAATCCCCTAGCTCTCAGGAGGATTAAGGTCGCGAGAACTGTTTTAGAAAGCATCATAGTAAGCATTCCGAAACTAAAGCTCCATAGGTTGGCAACTGTTACCCTCGGATTGAAAAATATGATGGGGACCCTAGCCTCTAAGGGTAGCATGCATAATGGAAGATTAAACGAGAACATTGCAGATTTAGCCTCAATATTGAAGCCCAGCCTAACAGTTATCGATGGGATAATAGCTGGGGAGGGGCATGAAACCAGCGAGAATCCCGTGAAAATGGACCTAGTTATCGCAGGCACAGACCCTGTAGCTACCGATGCCGTAGGCGCCGCGGTTATGGGGGTTTCGCCAGCAGAAGTTAAGCATCTAGTTTTAGCGGAGAAAAAGGGACTTGGAATATGCCGCCTAGAAAACATAGAAATTATCGGAGAGCCAATTGAAAGAGTTAAGCGAAAATTCAGCAGATCTCTATTGTCAAAAATTCTCACAAGGAGAATTGAAAGTCACTACAGTTGATGTTTTTTTCTCGGAAACATCAATGGTTGATGTTTTATGATTAACCATAACCACGCCACGCTGCTTCAAAGCCCAAAGCAGAAAAGGCGAATTTATGTAGAGACCGTGCCTACAACTTCAGGGGTGATAGATCACAGAGTTTCTTGGAGTCTTGGATAAAAGGCTTGGCAGCGTACTCTTATATTATACATTCAGATTGAGGATACCCTACATATGGGAAAGCATTCAGAGTTTCATGTCGTGTTCTTTAGAAAATATAATAAGTAGAATGAGGTAAATGAAGGTGGGAAGAATATGAAGATTGCCTTCTTCGTCTACGAGTTCCCGCCAAAGATTGTTGGAGGGCTTGGAACATACGCCATGGAGGTTGCTAGGCGCATCGTTATGGTTGGGCATGAGGTTTCAGTTTTCACAATGAATGATGATGAGGCTTCGCTGCCAATTAGGGAGATGTGGCGCGGTGTTGAGGTGCATAGACCAGTGCACATAGATATCTCGGATTCGCTGCCGCATATAATTGCTGAGGATGTTAAGAAGTGGGGTAGGGGGATAGATTTATTCTCAAAGGTCTTCACATACAACATTTTGAGCGCACACGGTTTCATTAATGAAATAGCACGTAGGGATGGGTTGAAATACGATATTGCCGTTGCACACGACTGGCTGTCAATAATATCCGCAATAACAGTGAAGAAGGAGCTGAAAATGCCTCTTGCCTTCCACATCCACTCAACCGAGAAGGGAAGAACCCTAGGAAACGGATCGGAGATAATAAGCAGCATAGAACATAAGGGCGGAGAGATCTCCGACAAAAATATAACGGTCTCATATGCTATGAAAGACGAACTTAAAGACCTAGGCTTTCAAAGCGAAAAAATAGAAGTCTGCTATAATGGCATAGACCCGGAAAAATATGACCCGAAAAAAGTTAGCGCTGAGGAAGCATTAAACCTCAGAAAATCTTATGGAGTAGAGGATGACGAGCCTCTTCTGCTCTTTATTGGAAGGCTCACCATAATCAAGGGCGTAGATAGGCTTATAATAGCAATGAGCAGGGTCATCGAGAATATTCCGAAGGCAAGGCTCCTGGTAGTTGGCGTTGGCGCAATGGAACCGTATCTGAAAGTGCTAATCAACAGATTTAATCTACAAAATAACGTGAAAATTTGCCCAAAATTTCTAACTGAAGAAGAGAAAATAGCCCATTACGCAGCATGCGACTTAGCGGTTTTTCCCAGCTTGTATGAGCCTTTCGGTATTGTTTGTGCTGAGGCTATGAGTATGGGTAAGCCTGTTGTTGTTGGGGCTAGGGGTGTTAGCGGTATGAGGGAGATAGTTGTGCCCTCAGGCCCAGACCAATGCGGCTTCCACATAAACCCATATGATCCAGGCGATATAGCCAAGTTTGTGACTGTTCTCTTGGAGGATGAGGATTTGAGGAAGAGATGCGGGAAGAACGCTAGAAGGAGGGTTTTAGAAGCCTTTACATGGAAGATTGTTGCAGAAAACACTCTCAGAGTATATGATGAGGTTGTTCAGTAGCAGCCATTCCTGGTCGTTCTTTTAGAAATCGTTGTTTTTGATGCTTCTGAAAGTATTCATGAAGGATTATTTATGAAAACGAAGATTTAGTGAATGCCGAGGGTAAATATCATCATTTAGTGCTGATTCATCAAGCTTATCTTGAAACATTCATGAAGGTTGTTGCAAACGCTCATCAGTATGTTAGGGATGGAAACTCGTATAGAGTTAAGGATGTTTCCTGCGTTGCCTTAATATCCCAGATGTCCATTCCAGAAGGCATTATAAATTTTCTGTCCAGTAAACCCTCGCTTCTGCAGAAGGCTGCGCTTTACGATATGAGCCCACTTTTTGAGGGAAAAGGTTTTGTTTAAGAATAAATGAAACAGATATCTTAGTCTTACGGGAGTTTGAAGATTTTTCTAATAAAGCATGGATTTGGCATTAAACCCCTGAAGGAGGAGATGCCGAGCCTAACCCACTAATATATAATATGCATGATGCAATAAGCATAAAGATTATAATGTTGGGAAATCTTAAGGTTCTTAGAAGATTAGACGAGCGCGCCGATCGCACATGAACATCTGCATGCTAACGTGGGAGTACCCGCCCAGAATAGTCGGCGGAATAGCTAGACACTGTTTCGGTCTTACGAGAGCTCTTGCTAGAAAGGGCCATTCAGTTCATGTTGTCACCTTAGATTTTCCGGGGGCGCCTCAGTACGAGGAAAGCGAGGGTGTAAAGATTTATCGGGCGCCAGTAGAGCTCGGGCACCCGAATTTTATAGTTTGGGTTCTCATATTCAACCATTTCTTGGAGAAGAGGGTTGCATTTTTAAGTAGGGATCTTAGGTTTGATATTATTCATGCTCATGATTGGCTTGTAGCCCCGGTTGGAATAGCTTCAAAGCATTACCTGAAAGCTCCGCTGGTTTCAACTGTGCACAGCATTGAGGCTGGGAGGGCGCGCGGCATACACAGTCCGGATTCCCGTCTCATCGATGGAGTTGAGTGGTGGATGACATATGAGTCTAAGAGGATTATTGCTGTGAGCAATTCTGCAAAGCGTGAGATTGAGGGGCATTTTCATCTTCCAGGGGAGAAAATTGATGTCATCCCAAATGCCGTCGATGCATCGAAGTATAATATTAGTGTTGACCGCGAGTTCGTTAAGAGGCGCTTCGGCATAGCGCCCCATGAAAGGCTAGTGCTCTTCATTGGAAGGCTGGCTCCGCAGAAGGGTGTGGAATACTTGATTAGGGCTACTCCCCAAATCATCAGAGTTAATCCCGATGCCAGAATAGTCATAGTTGGCGCCGGATGGTTAAA
>JAGTRG010000079.1 GCA_018396435.1 Candidatus Bathyarchaeota archaeon | reverse complement strand
AACGGTTCATCTCCTGTTCCAGGAGGCAAATCTATTAGCAGTAGGCTGAGTTCTCCCCAAACGATATCTGATAGAAACTGGCGTATAGCGGTCATCTTTAATGGTCCACGCCAGATAACAGGTGTATTCTCGTCTGGCAAGAGGAAATCCATTGAGACAACCCTAATGTCTAATGGTCCTATTGCTGGGAAAATTCCGGGCGGACCGACCTCCAGCCTTTTGCCGCTTAATCCAAGCATCTTTGGTATGCTTGGACCATGGATATCCGCGTCCAGGATGCCGACTCTATAGCCGTTCAGTGCGAAAGCTATTGCAAGGTTTACCGCCACGGTGGTTTTGCCAACACCGCCCTTGCCGCTTATAATGGCAACCTTGTGCCTTATCTTCCTCATTCTAATTTTCAGCATACGCTCCTGCTCTTCAATAGTTCTTCTTCTTTCATCTATAACCTCTGTCTCACCGCTCAAGTTGCTCACCAGTCCGTTGAGATGTAATTTAATATCGTAAACTATTTAAATACTTTATGTTTAGAAAATAAACTGGTGAAAAGATTGGATGAAGTTGATAGAAGGATAATTTCGGGGCTTCAGCTAAATGGCAGGGCAACATTGGAGGAGCTTGCTGAAAATATTGGATATACAAGTATGGGGGTTAGGAAAAGGCTACAGAGATTGCTTGAGCAAGGCGCCATTAAAGTGTCGGCGCTACTAAATCCCTTCTATTTTAGGCTTTTTCCAGCAATAGTTCTGCTTGAGATGGAGAGCGCAGAGGCAATGCAAAATCTTCTCGACAGATTTATGGACTGCCCAAGGGTTGTTCAAATATTTAAGACTTTAGGCGGATATAACTTGATCGCTATTGTTGTCGCCGAAGACCAGAACACCTTGGAGAGCATCTCCATTGAGAAGTGCTCTATTAGGAGCGGAGCCGGCGTAAGAAGATCGGAATTCTATCCGGTAAGCAACATATACTTCTCACAGTTCCTTCCAGTGAGAGAATATCTTACCAGCAAGAAGAAGGGCGCCGCGCCATGCGGGGTTGACTGCAAGCCATGCGCAAGATATGTTGGCGGAAAATGCGTCGGATGCCCGGCAACAGTTGATTATAGGGGCATTCTATAAAGAGAGGAGGATCTTCCATGAGGGAAAATGATCACTTAGAGCTTAGAGAAGCGGAAAGAGTGGAGGTAATCAGCCTCATGGATAATTCCATAGATCTCTTATCAACATCACCAAGGGAGGAGGTTAAATGCTTTAGGGATTGGGCAAAGAGGGTTTTCCGCTATCCTATCGCTGAGCATGGTTTCTCAATGCTTGTCCGCGTCTTTGATGGAGATGAGGTTCACAGCGTATTGTTTGATGCTGGAGGCAGCCCGCAAGGCGCAGTAATAAACGCTAGAAGAATGGGAATAAACCTAACTGAGGTGGAATGCATAGTTCTATCTCATGGACATTACGACCATTTCATTGGGTTGCCAGCATGTATTTTAGTGTCTTTAAGGAAAAATAGCTGAGATATTTTTTGATCCTTTTTATCTTCATTAAATTCTCTTGATGCTCTTACATTGTCCAATAGGAATATAACTTTATTTCTTTACCGCCCATTTCTGACCTAACAAAGTTTACGACGTCTTCGTCATTGATATACATGTTGCCTAATTTATCAACCCTTAATTTTATCCCGGTCTTTCTCAGTCGATCTCCGCTGGCTGTATCTGTGAAAACATATTGCGCTCCGCTGGTCGGCAGAATTAATCTCAGTGCTGTTAAATGTCTGGCTGGAACGCCCATCTCAATCCTGTAAGCCATCTCCTTTACATCATGCTTCTTAATTAGCTGCTTAAATTCCTCCCAAGAATCAACCCTAATAACCCGACCACTCAAAACAGTTCCTCCAAATCTAAAGATTTAGGTAAAGGATTATTTTAGGTTTAAGCCCCCTTTTAAGATTCAGTTATTTTCTGCAGTTGAAGCATAGGTCTGTGTCTTCATTTGTCCAGAAGATTTTCCCGCAGTTTCTGCACTTGATCTTCCTTAATAAGCCCTTATCTCTTTGGGCTCTTTGCCTAATAGTCATTCGCTGTGGGAAAGCTATGGCTTTCCTTGGGCACACGTACTCACATGCGATGCAGCCGTAAACGCAGTTCTGCGGGTTAATTATGATGGCCTTACCATTAAGAATACCAAAAACCTCATGCGGGCAGAACTCAACGCATTTAGGTGCATCGAAACCAGTGCATCCGTCACATTTATCTGGGAAGATCGTTGGATACCAAACTGCTTGCCTCTCCAAACTGCCTTCACCGCAAGTGACAAATAGCGTAGCAACTTAAGGCTCTAAATTATCATGGGGAAAGTTATATTTTAAACATTCTAAAAAATGTTTGGGAAGAAACCGTGATTTCATGAAGAGCAACAGCCACCAGAACTTCCGGAACCAGGCACCAAAAGATTATTTATCCAAGCCTCTCGCCAACAATCTTGGCAGATTTTTATTATGCGACCTAGTTCTTTGTGGTTAGCGTATAGTAAACTGACGTTTTCTTTACCACAAATCTCACATTTCCCCATTAAATCACCCGGAGTATTTATTATTTTGAATTTGTTAATTATAAAACTTTCCTCACATGTTTCTGTCTTACTTTCCTTGGTATTTTAACGCAAGTTCCCATATGGTTTTCATAATCTTTTTCCTTTCAGGAAATTCAATGGCTTCCATGGGACAAAGTTGAGCACATGCGGAGCACCCGACAACGCAATTGAATGGATTTTCAACTTTTGGTCTTTTCCTCAGTTTATCCCATTTACTGGTAGAGGCGCTATCAGGATTGCTATTCTCTTCAACTATGTATATGCCATTAGGACAAAAGTTTACACAAGTCAGGCAACCGCTACATTTATCTTTATTGATTTTTGGAAACCATGGTATTTCTTCGCGTGGAATCCCCATGTATAATTTTCCCATTTTACTCACCCATAACTTTTCCTAAGTCTCTCCCTTAGGACAAACTACAAGATTCGCATTCTACTACGCAGTTTTCAGATTTTACGACCAATTTAACCGCCTCTTCAAGTTTTCTGTTATTTCAAGGCTTGTTCAACTGCCTCTTGCACCTTTCTCATGACCTCTTCTGTCGGCATGTTTCTGAGGTCAAGTGAGATCAGTTGTTTATCTACGTCAAGCCCCTTTTCAGCAAATGCATCTTTGAACATCTTCTTTTGCATTCTAGGGTCGCATCCACCAATAATGTAAATGGTGTCCGTCTCACCCTCTCTCAAATAATCTTTTAAGAACCTATCGCCATCATCGACGCATAGCTGTGGATGAACTATAGCGTATTCCACGTCAAGCTCGTTTCTAACAAAGTTTATAAACTTCCACAACTCCAACTTTGCGAATCCAGGGCATTCGCCAGTACAGAAACACATTATAAATCTTGGCAATTTCCTTTCACTCATTTATAGTCACCTTAATTTTGAATTTAAGATAGAAAACAAGATAGTTATATTTAAATATTGCTATATTCCATAAAATCTTGAGAAAATTTGGATAATAAATATAAAGCCAAAATATTTAGAGCTC
The DNA here is from genome assembly GCA_018396435.1 of Candidatus Bathyarchaeota archaeon. Lineage (GTDB taxonomy): Archaea > Thermoproteota > Bathyarchaeia > Bathyarchaeales > DTEX01 > DTEX01. Next base: position 1,011 of record JAGTRG010000079.1, on the reverse strand, counting down.
TTGCCGATCCAACAAGGCTTGAAATTATTGAATACTTACGTGATGGTGAAAAATGCGTTTGTGAGATAGTCTCTCATGTGAAAATACCTCAACCAATAGTCTCTAGGCACTTGTCCATTTTAAAAGGCTGCGGGCTTATAAAATGTCGGAAGCATAAGAATAGAAGATTCTACTGGATCAGTGACCTCGCAGTATTAAATATAATTGATGCAATTACCCCCGATTTGGTAAATAGGCTTTCCAAGGTGATTATTGAAGAGATAGTATAGAATTCAGCTTATGAATTACACAATTACGAAGGATTGATTAGAGCATTAAAGGGTAAATATATCTATTAAAATGGAAAAGAACCGCGAATTATGCTAATCTAGGATTCGCTACTATTTCTAGGTGCTTTGCTTTAGATTATTGGCGTCAGCTTCGGCATAGCATAGCCTTTCGACGTGTCCATCTCAAGTACATAAAGATTTGTCCTCGGCTTTACGCCGTATACTAGTATGGCTCCATGCTCCCGCGTGATCTTCAGGTGTATGTCTGCGGTTGCGCCGAGAATCTTTGCAAGCCTCGGGTAACCGGGCTTAATCACCGTTATGCCCATGCCCTCCGTTTCTCTTACCCTTGTAGTATAAGCTCTTATGGCTGATAGCGTATCTTTTAATCCATACGTGTCTATGAGCATGTCTGCTCCGGTGATATGCAACGCTGGCTGACCTGTTCTCTCCATGAGTCCTCGCTCAACCTCCATGTATTTTGCATAGTCCTCTGAAATGCTCTCACCCTTAAACGCCACAAGATAGGGCTCAGGCTTAAAGCCAGGATAATCTTTAACGCATATTTTTAGGAATCTGTTTATCTCGTCTTTAGTTGCACCTGCTTCCTCAGCCCGTTCAATTATAAGATTATGATCTACGCCCGCTGAGGGAATTATAATTACGCCTCTACCTTGAGCTGCAAAGTTGCAGGCCGTTGGAACCAAGATTAAGTGATACTGCAGTGTTGAGATGTGCTCGT
>JAGTRG010000078.1 GCA_018396435.1 Candidatus Bathyarchaeota archaeon | reverse complement strand
GCTTTAGCTCCTTATTCCCCATGCATTTCTAATAGGATCAAACAAAAGCTTGACGGTTTTGGTTTGAAAAGCAATTTATATGAGGTTTTAGGCGGTGAAACCTTTGATGCTGTTAAGCACGGTAACACTGTTTATGTCGGTAACTTCTCAAACAAATATGTTTTCAGCATGATCCATAATGGATCCGTTTTCAGAGATTTTGATCAGTATGCTGATTTATGCCTATACTATGCTCTTAACGAATTCTTTAAGTCTCATCTATCTGAGGCTGAAAGATACTTTTGGAGAGCCTATAATATGTTTGACGGAGAAGGCTTAAGGGATAAAGCATTCAATGAGACTGGTTATTATGCAAATTATAAATTAGCTCTTTTACTCTACGCATCAAAAATGATGGGGATCAAATTGCAAAATTACAGGGAGATAGAAAATTTACTCTGGTCAAAACAGAAAGAAGATGGGGGAATAACAAGTTTATCGGATCAACATGGTAATCCCATAGGATCAGCTAATTGCGAAACAACCAGCTTAACATTATTAGCTTATCAACCGGATACTACGCCACAGAACATTCCATCAATTATAGTTCTATTAGCGCTTGTAGCTCTCGCGACTTTGATAACAGCATTATGGAGAAGATTGAAAAGCAGGAGGTTCAGCCAAGATCTGCAGTAATCCATAAGTTGTTTTGGAGACAGAAGAGAGAGTTGCCGAGAAACTTGGGAGAAGCGGTTTATGCCTATTTTATTTTAGAATTTCTTGACAAAGGGCGTAGAGTAGTGAGGCTGCTTGGTAAGCAGCAACATTAACGAAACTCTTAAATTAATTTGTTGCAGCAGTAATGATGAGAGTGAGGTTCCTTGGGTTTCATCAGGGTTAAATTTGGTGTTTTCAATCCACGCTCTCCCACAAAGATTACTGAGGTAGAGGGCATAGTTGATACAGGAGCTATATATAGCGTCATACCTAGAAGGAGGCTTGAAGAGTTAGATATTAAGCCTATTGAGAGGAGAAGGTTTAGGGCATTCGGCGGATACGTTGAGAGGGATATAAGCGAGGTTGGAATGGAGATTCTGGGAAGGAGAAGAACGGTAACCGTGATCATGGGAGAAGACGAAGACCAAATTATATTGGGTGTAACAGCCCTAGAATCCTTCGGTTTAGAAGCCGACCCGGTGAAAGGAACACTAAAGGAGGCGGAACTTCTACTCCTCGCCATCTCAGCTATTCACTAAGCCTTAGAAGCCATACATATCGTTTGGGGGACTCACTGAAATTATTATTCTTATCACGGTTCTTTCAGTTCCCATCCCATTTTCCTCATAATGTTCTGGAACTCTTCAGGGCTGATCAGGCTGACCTCTGCAGCTTTTAAAACGTACGCCATTTTTATTTCGGGCTTTTCATACGTATCCTCACAAGAGAGAAGTAGAATTCTCCAAAAAGCATAATAGGCTGGCTGACCAATAACTAATGGTTTTTAGTTCTTGTGCAGCTTGAACTTGAAACTACATGGCTGTCTATATAAGAAATGGAGGTGAAACATTGCCTTTAATTGAGATGTATTTTGGTAAGGGTGCATTGACAGATGAGCAGAAGGCTGAGCTTTCCAGAAAAGTCACAGACCTAGTCGTTAAAGAGGCTAAACAGCCCCAACACTACACTTGGGTAATAATCCATGAAGTCCCGGCTGAAAACTGGATGGTTGACCGGCTAACACTGCCAGAGCTTAAGGCGAAACTTCAAGCAGAGAAAAAATAGCCGGGAATTCTCTCAAGGCGGGATTCTAACCCGCCATTATCTAGTGAAGTCTCCCAAAAAACTCTTTATTTTTCTGCATTAATATATGTTGACACTATTCTATATGGCGAATGTTTCTATTACTGCATGGATGCGATTAGATATATTTGGGAGGGAAGAGTTAGATGAATCATTTGCACGTGACTTCTCATCTCTTATATAACCTAAATAACCCCCTTTACTCAAGAACCCATCTTTAAAGTCGTTTAACAGTATTCCTTAACGTCCCGATCTTTTCTATTGTTATATCCACCAAATCTCCATCCTCTAAAGAGAGATCATCCGGCGGAACAATTCCAGTTCCAGTTAGGCATACAGAGCCTGGAGGCACAGGGTTATATCTGCAAAGATAGGATCTAAGTTCTTCGATGCTTCGCTTCATCTCAGCCGTGCTTGTTGAACCCTCAAAGATCATCTTTCCAGACCTAAATACTCGGCATTCTACATGGAGTTTTGGCTCCCTTCCAGCTTCATCAACCGTAAGAATGGAGGGGCCTAAAGCGCAACACTTCTCAAATATTTTTGCTTGCGGAAGATAAAGCGGGTTCTCGCCTTCTATATCCCTTGAAGAAACATCGTTCCCGGCTGTATAGCCTATAATTTCTCGATTGAAGCCTAAGATGAAAGCTAACTCTGCCTCTGGAACGTTCCACCTGGAGTCTCCTCTTATACAGATCTCCTCTCCTGGTCCCGAACAGCGGTGGGCTGTTGCTTTAAAGAAGATCTCCGGTCTGACGGCTTCATAGACCAGGTCATAGACGCCTTTTACACCAGTATCATGCTCTCTTGCCTCTCGGCTTCTTCTATATGTAACTCCGCAGCCCCAAACTTCCGGGGGGAAAAGGGGGATAATAAGCCGGAAACCATCTTCACCACTTTCAATCCTTCTATATGGATATGAAGATAAATCGTTGAAATTCTCCTTAAGAAGGTCCTCCAAGAAACTTCCAATAGACTTTCCCGCCCTCTCCGCTTCAGAAGCCAAATCCAAGAAGGATTGAAACGATCTTCCGTAAGCTTCCGTTACATCGATAACCCTATCATCTACACAAACACCAAGACGAATACCATTAGGAGAAACAAAGCGAACGATTCTCAAGACTTTCACCTCCACAGGGATTACAAATAAAATGTAACACTATAGGTTTAAAAAAGATATGTATGAGCCAAAACCACTCTGCGGAATCTCCTAGTTTGTCCATCTCGTTCAAGCCTTAGATTTCTTGATTCACGAGCATTATGGTTTGATCCTTTTTATCTCCTTTATAATGTCAAAGTCTTTATCGTAACTTGCAATGTTTGTTATTTTTGTTTTCCATGGCTGTTGCAGCGTGAATGGCGTCTCTTGGCTTAACTCCATATTTTTCAAAGATCTCTTGCGCCCTTAAAATTATGCTCTTTTTAACCGCTAAAAACTTTAAATTTGGAAAGGTCAGAAAACGCTTACCCTGCTCTATGGATGGTTCTAAACCGAAAGCTCTTCTCATAACCCAAACAACCTCATACCATGTAATGATGGAGGTGCAAGCTTCAACATCTCCAAGGGCAATTCTTAAAAGAAGATCCCTCGACCTCTTCGCTTCTTCAACCGCTCCAAGCTCATAGATAATGGGGTATAAAAAGATGTTTGAATCAATGTAAAGCAAATCTTTCCTCAACCTCTTGCTCAATTAATTTTTCAAGGTCTATCTTACTGGTGAATTTCTGCTTAACTACTGAACAAAAACCATCAATAAACTCTTCGGGGCTCACCCCAGGTGTTATAACTAATTCTTTCGCCCTAACCTCCATAACTACTTCGTCGCCTGGTTTAATACCAATGTACTCCCTCACAATCTCGGGAATTACAATCTGACCTTTCTCCCCAACTTTTCTTCGAATCTTCATTCTAATATCAAAGTATGATTTTGTATTATTATATTTAAAACTTCTTCATACTTCAAAGTTAGAATAAATATGAAGCACATTTTCCTTAACCGGAGAAAGCTATAAACGTAAATAGTTCGGAATGACGGGGGATTTGAACCTAAGGACGGCTGTAGAAATCTACTGCAAACCGCCTTCTTTCTTTTTCGTTTTTACGGCTAAGTCTTATTGGATAAAGGATTTATAATAGTATACTTTAGTATACTAGGGTGTATTAATGTCTATACCTGTAACTGTTAAGCTTAAGAGGGAAATCGTTGAATTGGCTGAAAAAATGGTTAAGCATGGCATTGCTAAGAGTAGATCGCATGCTATAAATCTTATGATCGAGCATGGCATTGAGAAAGTGATTAAAGATCTAGAATTCTGGGAGAGACTGCGCGAGGGTGTTGAGGAATTAAAGAAGTCTGATTATAGGATTAGCCATGGAGGTTTAAGTGCGCTGTTAAGTGAGGAGAGGTCTCAACGTTGATATACGTTGACACTAGCCTCATAATATCCTATGTAGACCTGAAGGATCCAAACCATGCCGAGGCAGAGAGGATAGTGCGCAGCATTAACTCGGAGAGGAAAGTGGTAAGCATGCTTGTTCTCATAGAATTGGCATCAGTTTACTCTCGAGCGGGGTTAGAAAAGCCCTTAGAGTTAGCGTTATACTCGCTAGAGCTTATAGGCGCCGAGATTCTTGAAATAGATCATAATGAGGTCTTAAGAAAGGCATTTAGAATTACTTCAACACTTAAAATGAGAACATTGGATTTATTACATCTTACAGCATGCTCATTAATTAAAGCCAATAGATTCGCCACTTTAGATCAAGAAATAATTAGTAAAGCGAACATAATATTGAAAGCTTTAGAGATCGAAATAGTAGCCTAGCCTGCTAGCCCGGTATTGGACGCATAAGATATGTTAAATGCTTCCA
>JAGTRG010000077.1 GCA_018396435.1 Candidatus Bathyarchaeota archaeon | reverse complement strand
AATCGGGCTTAAGCCTAAGGGGAAGATTGCCGCACCTAAGGAGGCTAAGGTAGTTAAACCTAGATCCATTGTAAAGGCTGGAGGAAGAATGGTTGCCCGCGTTGGGACGCCTACGTTAGGAGCAAACATAGCGCTGAATCTAACTATAAGCCCGGAAATAACCCCTGAGAAACTGAAGGAATACATTAAGGCTATACTTAAGGCATATGACGAGTACGCTCAGAGCAGGTCCGAAGAAAATTACTGATTGTTCCTTAGTCTTGGCAAAACTTCCTCTTCAATCCATTTTTCACCTTTGGGGCTCAACGTCCAATCTGGGCTTCCTATGTTAAGTTTAAAGACGAAGCCGCGTTTAACCATCTCATTAAGTCTTGAAGAAACCTGAATTTTTATTCCGGAATACTCAAGTAGGCGTCTTATCTGCGAGGATCTATTGCTTCTGCTTTTAGAGAAGTATAGGATAAGCCCGATAGCCTCGCAATGGGTGACTGTTCCTTTATCCTTGAGAATTAGAATCGGCCCGTTTTCCGTTTGTCTCACTATTTCGTTAAATCCCTTTTCCTTATCATATTTGGTAATTTTGGAGATTATTTCTTCCAGATCATCCGTGAAGTTTTCGGGCAAGGTTTCCAATGTGCCCATTAGATCGTTCACGCTTGAGCCTTCAACAATTATTTTACCAAATGATGTTTTTATTTCAACTTGAATTTTTCCCAACTGAGTCTCCCTATCCTTTTTCAGCGGATTAACCTTATAATTTTTACTATGATGAAGCGCACGCGTATCTAGGTGATTAGCCACTAAGCCTTTCCGCCAATTTCTCCCTTAAAATTTTATTCACGAGTTCAGGTTTAGCTTTTCCCCTTAAATCCTTCATTATTATGCCCATCAGAGCTCCGAGGGCTCCTAGCTTTTTTTCCGCGATCAGATCTTTGTTCTTGTCTAAATATTCCTCTATAAGCGATTTAAGTTCCTCCTCGCTGACCATCATTAAGCCGAGCTCTTTTATAGCTTCCATGGGATTTGAGCCTTCATGCTTGGTTAGCCATCTTACTATCTCCGGTATAGATTCTTTTGAGGTTTTCTCTAAGCCCACAATCTTAAAAATTTCAACTATTTGCTCCTCAGCTAAGTTTTCAATCTTCACACCTTCACGCTTCAGAGCTTTAAATGTTTCAGTAAGGGTTGCAGCGACAACCGTCGGCGTAACATTAGTCTCCTTAACTGCAACCTCGAAAAGATCGTCATATTCCATGTCTAGGAGCTGTCTCGCAAGCTTCTCATTTAAACCGTAGCTGCTCATCAGCCTCTTAATTTTATCCCCAGGAGGCTCAGGCAGCTGAGCCCTTAACCGTTCTAAATGCTCCTCGGTGATCTTTATCGGCGGGACATCTGTTTCAGGATACATCCTCGCAGCCCCAGGTCTAGGCCTCATATACCTTGTTGTTCCATCGGGATTAGCTGCACGGGTTTCCTCCGGAACCCCATTAATGGCTTCGCGAACCCTTTCAACTACGGCTTTTAGAGCGTCGGATGCGTTCTCAATTTTATCTGCAACTATAACGACAGCATCCTCTTCCCCAGCACCAGCGCTTCTTCTCAATTCAGAAATCTCCTTATCTGAAACACCGTAGGACTTTAGTTCGTCAGTGTGAAGTATGCCGCCAACCCTGCCCCAGAACCTAGCCCTATCAGCCAGCTCGCCTCCAAACCTTAAGCCAGGAGCTAGCTCAAAACCCAGCAGCCCAGCGAGCTTCGGCAGCTTAACCGCTAAAATGGTTTTTCCTTGGCTTATCGCCCTTTGGAGTATTTGACATTGCGTCTCCCTAAATACAGGGGTGACATCAACGAACCTCTCCTTAAGCTCATTTTCCCTCAGATCCCGCCGTCTCAGCTCATCTCGCATCCTCAGCAGGTTTAGTTGACGCTGAACCTCATACTCAACAACCTTAGAGATTAATTCCAGCTCCTGAACCCCCTTTATCTCCACTAGCGCCCCATCCCTAATTGATATATTTAGATCTTGCCTTATTGTTCCAATTCCGCGCTTAACCCTCTTTGTTGACCTCAAGATCTTACCGATTGCAAGCGCAACTCTTTCAGCCTCTTCAGGCGTGTATATCACCGGTCCCGTCGTAATCTCAACTAGGGGTATTCCAAGCCTATCAATCCTATAGCGTATGAGAAAGCCCTCCTCACCCATCTTTCTAGCAGCGTCTTCCTCAAGGCATATGTGCTGTATAGGCACGTTTTTCCCATCAACATTTATTGAACCGTCAACCGCCACGACGCATGTTCTCTGAAAGCCTGTTGTGTTAGAGCCGTCTATGACTATTTTCCGCATAACGTAAATTTCATCAACCGGCTTCGCGTTCATCATTAACGCTATGGTTAAGGATATGTCTAGGGCTTCACGGTTGAGCTCATGCGGAGGCTCCTCATCCATCTCAACAAGGCATGAGGTTTCGGCGTCAGCCTCATAAAGTATTTTCATTCCCTTCTGGAACTCGAAAAAGGCTGCTGGATCCACCTGTCCGAGTTCACTTTGCGTTGGTCTTAATCTGCGTAGAAATATTATTTCCGGTTCGCCTTTAAAGAGATGGGGTTTACAGTTGCAAAATAGTTTTCCATGGGTTGCTAGCTGCTGATGACATTCTAAACCTACTTTAAGTCCCAGCGCATGATAGTCAATTTTCAATTTCCAACGCTCCTTCAACCCATTGAAAATTTAGGCGGCTCAGCATGCTCAACAGTTCTCTCTGAGAATTCATTGGCGATATTTGTTATAAGCAGATTTTTCGCTTCATCTATGCTTTTAGACTGGGCTAGGCACCACATCATTTTAACAAGGGCTGTTTCAGCAAGCATGTCGCCAAGCGGAATAACACCTATACTTAACAGGTCCCTTCCATTTGAATAAACATTCATGTTCACGCGTCCCCAGATGCATTGAGATGTCATCGCAACTATTACGCCAGCATCTATGGCTCCCTTGATTGCCGGGAAGCATTCTCGGCGCACATGGCCTAAACCAGTACCTTCCAGAACGATGCCCCTAAAACCTTCTGAAACATACCAATCAATTATTTTTGGGTTCATGCCTGGGTAGAACTTTATAAGCGCAGCTCTCTCGTCGAATTCAGGCCTTAAAATAATCTTTCGCTCCAAATCTCTAGGCTGATAATTATTTGCCAAGATGAAGATTTTATTACTTACAATTCTGGCAAGAGGCTTAGAATTTACGGTTTTGAAGGCATCCCTACGACTTGTGTGGCATTTCCTAACCTTTGTCCCCCTATGAATAATTATAGCTTCATCCGATGGGGTTTCATGCATGGCCACAGTAACCTCAGCGAAGGGTGCTCTTGAAGCCGCATAAACGGCGCCTATAAGATTCATAGGTGCATCCGAACTAGGCCTGTCCTCTGATCTCTGAGCACCAACAAATACAACTGGAACAGGCAATTTCTGTAGCGCAAAGCTGAGGGCAGCGGCAGAGTAGCCCATCGTATCGGTACCATGCGTTACAACTACACCGTCAACGCCCCTAGATATATGATTAGCCACAGCTCTGGCCATTGCTGACCAATGTTTAGGCGTTAGATCCTCGCTGAATATGCTGAAGAGTATCTCGGCATCTATAACCGCTATGTCTGAGAGCTCCGGAACAATGCTGTATAGGTCGCTTGCTGAAATAACTGGTCTAACCGCGCCGGTTCTATAGTCTACGCGGCTGGCTATCGTTCCACCGGTACTTAAAATAGTCACTTTAGGTAAACCGGTTCTTTGTTCTGGCGGCGGGGGAGGGACAAAAAGTGGCTTCAGCTCCGTCCTTACGCGCTCAACTATTGTTGTCGGAGTAACTTCTACACCAATATTATAGCCCGATCTGCCTTTTATTACGACATGTTTGTCATCACTGTATTCTGAGCGCGGGATCAAAATCCCCTCGAGAACGACATTATCTTTAACTACACGTATTAAGTCACCAATATCGGCTCCAGCCTCTAGAAGCATCTTCAGGGCCAAACCTCTATAGCCAGGCAGCCTTTCACTCACTTTTCTTCCCCCAATTAAAGCATTAAGGTTTTAATTAATAGATAACTCTAGGTTATGGATCGTATATGAAGTTATTAAGCATATAATGAAACGCTATTATGCTCCATTTACATGATGCTGTTATATATTTTGACTATTAGATTTATTTAGGAGGAAATTATTCTATAGATCTTGTCGCCTTCCCTAACCCTCTGATTCACTTTCAACCCGACGCTTTGTCCGCTCTGAGCAATGTTCACATTTTTATGTTCTATTTGCATCGACTCAACAGTCTGCTCAAAGTTTGTTACAGCGCCCTTTACGAGGATTTTATCGCCTACCGACAATGTATCTGTCAAATTGACGACTGCAACACCTATCTTCGTGAAGTAATGGGTAACCCTTCCAACCTCTTTAAGCTCCCTCTCAGACATGTATTCTCACCAATCAAAAGTCTATTGGTTTACTAAACTTAAATGTTTGTGTTCTTCATGAAAGTCAGAAAAAGATTAGAGGACAATATAAAAACATTTTTAAATTTTTTAAGATTTAAGTGCGCTATAAGTATTTTTCCGGGTTAGCTTTAAGTTCCTCTATGCTTATCCCAAGTTCCTTCGCCTTCTTCATTAGTTCCTCAAGCTCAGTTTTCAGTCTCTTTTTCTCCTCCTCCTTCGATGTGTAAATTGTGAATGTTTCTAGGGGTTTTATCTCCATCAGCTCAACTGTTGCTGAGAAGGGCTTAAACTCGCCGCTCGGCCCCTTCTCATAGTTTATTGTAAGCCTCGCTGGCTTGTCAGCAGCATTACGCCTATTAATTTCCTCAACAAGCTTCCCGGCAAGATCAACCCATATCTTCCTATTTTCTTCCCTAACCTCGGTTGAAACATTAGAGTAGAATGTTAAGTAAAACCATCTTTTAGCTCTGAAGAGAGCACTTTTGCTTGTAGGAGTTATCCTAAATCTTTGTACTGGCATATTAAATCACAGGATAAATATTATCATGTTAACTTAATAAATATATTGGGCTTTATAATCAATATTATGAAATGATGATGGGGAAAACCGTATGAACATAACCG
>JAGTRG010000076.1 GCA_018396435.1 Candidatus Bathyarchaeota archaeon | reverse complement strand
TTTTGGTATTTGGTGAATGTTGCGCCGAAGGGGTGTAAGATAGCGGGATGCAAATAAGCTTGAAAAACCTCAAAAACATGGTTTTTAAAGATTTAATTCCAAAAATAAGGCTAAATATTTTTATTAAAAAATGATCAACGCTTTTCATGGCGGAAAATGGAGAAGAACGTCAAAAAGACGTGGTTAAAGAATTGTAGATTTTTAGGCGTATATAAATAAAGAATTGTTTGATTTCTTCGGATGTGCTCTCTTTGAGCTTTTAACCCATGACTAAAATGTTTGCCTATCAAATGTTGCGCGCGCTCAAGGCGGAGGAGCAAGCTCGCACACGAACTTTCCTCTTAAGAAAGTAAATTTTTTCAAAATTTCAAAAAAGTTGCGGACGAGGATGCTGTTTTGGGAATTTAGAGGAATTTTTACTTGTACGTTTATCTTTAACTAATAACTAACTTTTCTTTAGCTCAGCAAGTATAGGTATCTCCCTAATTTTATCTGCTGAAAGTTTTTCCCATATTATGCCTTTGGGCAGCTCGTACCTGCGCTTTACCCTAATGACCCTAGTAGGTGTTATTATCGCATCAACAATTAAGTCGTAGGGTTCCCTAGGCACCTCATCCACTATTTGAACATCATGGATGGTCGTAAAGATCGGCGTGTCTTCTTTAACTGAGCCTATTTCCCGCAGCACCCCATACTCTATCTCACTGTATCCGCCGCCTTTACCTATTCGAACCCCATCTCTAGATACCGCAACGGAGCCTACAACAACCAAATCTATATGCGGCATATCATTGATGCTGCATGGTTTACCATGCTTAAATGCGCCATGTATTGACGATGCTTTAGGATACTGGCTTTTAGGAATCTTATTTGGATCAAGAATTAGGAAGCCATTTCTCAGCCTAGGAGTAGGCATTATCAAGGTCTTGCCTTTAAGAAGCGTTAGGTATCTTATTCTGCTCTGGGGGGAGTCCGGATTAACCTTGATAACCCTAGCTTGCTTAAACTCTTTTTGATTAATCAGATTTCGCGTAGCAACCTCTGAATTAACAAAATTCGGTATTCTACCGTAGACCGGTCTGGGAAATCTCGCTATATTCATCTCTTCTATAAGAAGCCAAATTCTATGCCGAATCTCCTCCTTTTTCCTCTTTAGATTTAATGTTTCGACAGGCAGTTCCCCCTTTAAACCGTCAGAGATAATCTTTCAGTAAGCCCTCCGACCTGAGATTTCCTAAGGCTTCATTAAACTTCTCTATCGTTATCTCTATATCTCTTTTGTTATGAGCGATTGAGAGAATAAACCTTGAGCCCATTGGATGAATGCCCCCATTGATTAGGGCCTTTTCTATCATACGTAAAATTTTTTGGCTTCGTTCCCTCTTCTTTTGGAATTTGATGAAGCTCTCAATGTTTGAGACTTCGAGGTCCACCTCGCTTATTCCGATCCCAATATAGATTATTGAGTCAGTTGTGCCCCACGCTAAACCGTTAACGCCGCTATCTTCAATTACATCATTTATGCCCCGCTTCAGATCTTCGCCTCTTCGATTAATTGTAGGGTGCACTTTCCCATCGAGAATTAAGCCTAAACATGCATTACCGGCGGCTGCTGAGAGGGGGTTAGCGTTAAATGTTCCGGGATGGCTTATCCGTCTGAAATCGCTTCTACCTTCAACATTAAATTCCAGCATGCTCATATACTCTTTTCTTCCAGCAACAGCTCCCCCAGGATAGCCTCCGGCAAGTATCTTACCTAGGGTTGACATGTCAGGTATTACGCCGTATCGCTCCTGCGCGCCTCCAGGAGCATCCCTGAATCCCGTCACAACTTCATCAAAAATCAATATAACCCCGTTTTCTCTAGTTATTTTTCGTAGATCTTCAAGGAACTTCTTAGGTGTCGGTATTAAACCCATTGAGGCACCCCCGGGCTCAAGAATCACGCATGCGACATCGCCCTCTTCAATTGTCTTCTCGACGGATTCAATATCGTTTGGTGGCAAAGCAGCAGTATATCGGCATATTTCCAGCGGTATGCCGACCGGATAGTATCCGTGAAGAATATGTGAGTAGTCCGGATTATAATCAACTATCGTGTAGTCGAACCAGCCGTGGAAATGTGAAAGAAACTTTATGATTTTAGTTTTGCCAGTGTATGCTCTTGCTATTCGTATTGCCATCATGGTTGCCTCTGTGCCTGAATTCGTGAATTCAACAATGCCCCCGCGGGCGCATGGTATTAGGCGCGTAACCTTCTCAGCCCACTGAATCTCAATTTCATGTGAAGCGCCAAGATGGGTTCCTTTACGCGCCTGTTCGACCGCAGCCCTAGTTACAATGGGATGCGAGTGTCCCAAGATTAGGGCCCCATGTCCCATCCAGTAATCTATGTATTCGTTGCCATCAACATCCCATTTTCTTGAGCCCTTAGCTTTGACGCAATAAATTGGCGTCGGTTCGAAATAACGTGAGTCATGCGTCACCCCTCTTGCGAAAACCTTCTTAGCCCTTTCATAGAAGGACTTTGACTTCTGATGGCGTTCTAAATATTCCCTATCAATTTTGCCCAAATTGATCTCTGAATTCACATTCAATCCTCCATGCACGCAATTCTTTTCCATACTCTTACAATTACACTTCATTTTTTAAACTTAAACTGTCTTCTCAATAAAGATTGAGAGTAAGTCTTAAACTGTTAGCCTTCAATAGAATTATGGTTTCGTGAGGTTGGCCAATGGCTATTGACGGCATATTCTTCATCGGGCATGTCTCAGTGGATAACATTCAAAATGTGAACGGCTCAAATGTGCAGCCTGGCGGCGCCGCGCTCTATGCCGCCATTGCAGCTAAAACTCTATTTGAAAATGTCTACTTAGTTTCCGTTGTTGGCAGCGATTATCCCTTCCTGGATGTTCTGAATTTTTTCCAAAGAAGTTTCCTGAAGGTTTCAAAGGCTCCTTCAACAAGGTTCACTATACGTTACAATGCCCTCTGGGAAGCAAAGTATCTAGAAGCAAGTTACGGTGCTGGACTTATGATTTCACCATCGCTGGTGCCAGTTAAGAATATTGAACCTGGAAGCATAGTGCATATATCGCCGCTGCCGCCGCCGAAGGTTAAGAATATCGTGCATGCTCTCAGAGAGAAAGCTTCGAAAACGTTGATTTCAGTTAATGCTTGGATGGGCTACATTAAAGGTGGAAATAGAAGCATACTGAGAGAGGTGGCTTCCGAAGTTGACTTCTTCATACTTAACGATTCTGAAGCAAAAGCCCTAACTGAAGCTAGGAGCCTTTCAACCGCTCTGAAAATACTAAAATCAAAGATGCTAGTTGTAACATTAGGCGAGTTAGGTGCTATAATAAGTAGGGAAGATGGGGAAATCCAAATGATTCCAGCGCTTAGATTTCCCATTGAGAAATTGGTGGACACAACCGGGGCTGGCGATACATGGTGCGGTTCCTTCCTATCGGCCTATAAACAGACCGGTGACCTAATGAAGTCGGTGACGGCTGCGTCAATAATATCAAGCATAAAATGTTCCGGTTGGGGCTTTAGTAAACTTTTAAATTTGAAGTTCAAAAAGGTTGATGATATAATTGAGTATGTTATTGGGTTGAAGGAGGGGGGTATGCAGAAAAAAATCCCAGATTACTTAAACGGTTAATGCCAAAAGTTTTTTCATGCAATCCATAGCTTGCACCTACTTAAGTGGAAAAGTTGACAAGTTGATTATTTTACCTAGATGTTTAAACCGAACTATATGGAAAAATCTTTCAGGGTTAATTGCTAAATTATAGGGCTCGTTCAGCGGTTACGTCAAGCGTTTTTTGAATTTTCATCTCTAAATCTTTCGGCAAGCCAAATATGCTCACATCCATGAAGCCTCTCACTATTAGAGATTCCGCCTCGCTCTTCGAGAACCCCCTCGCCATCAGATATTGGACTTGCTCTTCAGATATTTTTCCAATGGCGGCTTCATGTGAAAGTTCAGCTCCGGAGGCTTTGCTCATGAGTTCCGGAACAGCATATATCATGGCTTCATCAGATAAAATTAGCCCCCTGCATTCAAGATGGGCCTTTGTGTTTCCATGCTCACCTTGAAGGAACCCCCTCGCGTATATTTGGGTTCTATCCGTGGCTATGGCCCTAGATATGATTTCGCCCCTGCAGCCTTCATTCTGCAAAATTATTTTAGAGCCTACGTCAATATGTGAGTTGCCTGATCCATAAATTATATTGTTGAATCTTACGCGCGAGTTCAAGCCTTTACAATACGCGACGGGATACATTTGTATGCTTTTCACCGGCTTCAGAGACATATAATTGCTTATGAAGGTAGCATTATCTTCAATTATTGCGCCAGATCTGGGACGTGAGTCAAAGTTCTGAGCCCAATTATGAATCATAGTGAAGGTTAACTTTGAATCCTCCTTAATGTAAAATTCAGTTATCCCGACATGTAATCCGCGCTGAACCCCGGAGTGAATGGTGCAGCCAGTTATTATTTGCGCCTCAGAGCCGGGCTCAGCAACTATTAAATTATGAACATTCTGATTCAGATTATCAGTTGCTATGAATAAGCATGCTTGCAGCGGTATTGTAACCCGTTGATCCTCCAATATTCTGATAAAGTATCCTTGATCCCATGCCAGCTCCGCCAGAGCCGTATATTTATCGGCGTCAACCTTCACAATTTTCCACCAGTAATCTTTCAGCCAATCATACTTTTCCAAGGCCTCTTTAGCGCTCATAATTTCCACTTTATTTTCAAAAGCGTCCTGAACAGCCTTAAAGATTACTGAGTGGTCGATTTGGAAGAATGTTGCCGCCCGATTCTCTTCATTCGATGTGACGCCCACCTCAAGCGCTCTCTCAAAAAGATCCTTAGGGAGATTTGAAAGTAGGCATGGCTCCCAATTTCTAGGGTTCCTAGAGTACTGGCTTAGGTCCAGATCTGGACCAAGATCCGCTGGCTTATTTATAGCTCGCAGCGCTGCGTCTTTGCTCTTAGGCATTTTTCACACCACGCATAACCTTCGTTCAGTATCTGCCCCAAAATCTTTGCGGGCGAATCTGAGCAGGCTATTGTGCCATTTATCAACACATGCGCCATATGGGCGTTAACATATT
>JAGTRG010000075.1 GCA_018396435.1 Candidatus Bathyarchaeota archaeon | reverse complement strand
CATGATTTGCATATGTTTACGCCTTCGACTGCGTCTTTTGCTGCGGCGTCTGCTCCTATTTTTTCTGCGTATTCTTTTGTTATTGGTGCTCCTCCAATGATTATTTTGACTTTTTCTCTTAGTCCGGCTTTCTTAAGTTCTTTAATGATGCCCTCCATCTCGATCATTGTTGTTGTCAGTAGGGCTGACATTCCAACTATGTCTGGGCTGTTCTCTTTTACTGCTTCGATGAATTTTTCCGGAGGGACGTCTACGCCTAGGTCTATTACTTCGAATCCGGCTGCGTTCAGGAGTGTTGCAACTATGTTTTTGCCTATGTCGTGTAGGTCGCCTCTAACTGTTCCAATGACGACCTTTCCGGTCCTCTTCAGTTCGCCAGCCTTCAGGTGCGGTTCCAGGGCCTTCATGCCCTCCTTCATTGTTTCGCCCGCCATGATCAGCTCAGCTAGGAAGTACTCGTTGCGCTCATACTTCTCGCCGACAACCTCCATGCCCTTAGCCATACCCTCCATGACGACCTCATATGCCGGCACACCGGCCCCCACAGCCTCCTCGCAAAGTCTGCCTATATTGTCTATGTCTAAATTCACAATGGCATCCCTAATCCTGACCAGAATCTCCTCTTTATTAACCATACGTAACACCACATCGAAAGAAAAAAGAGGAATATCTATTTAAGATTTATCTTAAATAGGCAGTGTCCCCGGAAGGCTTAAATTCTGTGAAGAATTTTTGGGATACATTTTCGCTGGGTGGAAGCGCGGGACAATTTACAGATTTCTGAAGAGACATGTTTCTTTTCAGGCATCCCGAAAAAACCTACCCTCTTCTCTAATCCATTGCTACAGTTGTTATCCCTAAGAAAAAAATTGCTACAGTAGCAATTTTGCGGAAAAATTCTTGGAAACTGAGCTGTTGAAATTCTTGTTTTATCCGGGTTTTAATGCTGTTTTAAACCTCATTAAAAAGTATATTTCACCAGCAATTCAGAAAATATATCCCCTACTCCATCCTCCCACTACGCTTGATATTTCCAGAAATTTTTCATAGAAAATAGCTGGAAAATAGCTTTAATAAGCGAAATGTGAATCCGCTTTTCATTCTCCTTCATTATCAAAGCCGAACATAAAAAACCGTAGAAGTACTTTCTGCTACTATTATGCCGGACAATTTGAGGAACTGTTTTTCTCCCCCTCTTATGTAAATGCTGTTTTGCGCTTGGTTATTCTTAATGTGTAGGCGTATTCGCATGGTTTCTGCTTTGGCATTTTAATTTTCAATCCATCCTCGTTGCGAGCCCATTGCAGCGAGCCGTCCACGCCGAGCATTTCGACATTAAATATTTCCTTCTGATAAAGCCTTAGGAGCGTGCTAAGCGATCTTATGGTTGCTTCCTCCCCGGGCCAGTCTAGGAGAACCGCGTATAAAGTCTCGCCTTTACATGTAAATCGTACATCGCGTCCAGTGAACGGTTCTTCAGCGGTCTCCTTAAACTCGCCCTCAACAACCTTCGTCGGGCCTTCACCGTAAATTTTCCATGGGCGTGATCCATATATCGCCTCGCCGTTAACGTTTAGCCACCGCCCAATCTCTAGGAGGGTTTTCTTCTGTTCCTCCGGTATTGTTCCATCAGGCTTTGGTGCGATGTTAAGGAGGAGGCAGCCGTTCTTGCTCACTATATCAACTAGGCTGCTTATTATGGAGCCGGCTGATTTATAGTCGTGGTCCTGTATGTATCCCCAAGATTTTTTGCAGATGGACGTATCAGTCTGCCAGAAAAGCGGTCTTATATAGTCGATTTTGCCCCGTTCAATGTCGAGAACCGCAGCCCGTTCTGGGAAAGCTTTATGCTTATAGTTTATGGCGACGCTTTGTCCCCATTGTGCGGCGCGATTATAATAGTATGCTGCGAAGAAGCGTAGGTAGGGCTCAAAAGCAGGCTGCTCAATCCACCAGTCAAACCAGAATATTTGAGGCCTATATTTATCTACGAGTTCACATGCGCGCCTAAGCCAGTCCTCTAAAAACTCCTCATCCGGCTCTGTGTCGCTGGGCTTAGCTGGACCGTAAAAACTATAGTATCGCGGATCCCTAACGTCGGAGTCGAATTGCATCCCTCCTTCAAAGAACCACCAGTGTTCAGCCCTATGATATGAGACCCCGAAGATTAAACCTTGCTCCCGAACCGCATCAGCAAGTTCCCCAACTATATCCCTTTTCGGCCCCATATTAACAGAGTTCCATTGGCTGTGGCTGCAATCATAAAGCGCGAAGCCATCGTGATGCTCAGCAACCAGAACTACATATCTGGCGCCAGCCTGCCTGAAGAGTTCAGCCCACTCCTTCGGATCCCATTTCTCAGCCGTGAACATTGGAATAAAGTCTTTATAGCCGAATTTGCTGTGAGGGCCGTAGGTTTCTATGTGATGCCTGTATGCTTGATGCCCCTTAATGTACATGTTTCTCGGGTACCACTCATTTTGGAAGGCGGGGACGGAGTAGACGCCCCAATGGATGAAAATTCCAAATTTAGCGTCAAGATACCACCTTGGAACCTTATAGTTCTCAAGCGAGTCCCATGCGGGTTGGAAAGGCCCCTCGGGTAGAACCATGGATTTTACATGCATGTTAATCCCCGAAAAGATATAACGTTTTTCTATTTTAAGTCTTTTTGTAGATTAGATTTTCCCTTGACATCGAAAAAATTAGCGCTATGCTTTATTCGAATATTAAAGCCAAGGCTCTGCATGGCCCTCCATCCGCTCCCTTTAATGCTAGCGGCGCATATATGAAGTAGGCTCTTCTACTTTTTTCTCCATCGAGAACTTTATCAAGGCTTCTTAAGGATTCAATCAAGATAACGCCTGCCTCAAGTAGGATTTTATGTATTCTTGCAGATGAACCCTTGGCAGCCACTGGACCATGCCCTGGAACTTCACCATCCCATCCGCTGACGCTTAAAGTATCAACACCTAGAGCCTTAATTCTCTTCCCAGCGAGATACTTAGCGGTCTCCTCAACGAGGTGTGGCCATTCAAAGAGGTATTCTGAATTAAAACCAAACTTTTTATCCCATCCAGTATGAAGCATTAAGGCATCTCCGGGTTTAATCTCATTCTCGTAGCCTTCAATATCCTCAACCGTGATTGTCTCCCCAGCTCTCTTATAGGATAGGTCAATCACTAAGCCCTCGCCGACGAAGGATTCTATCGGCAGATGGTCAACAGACTTTCCCTCACTAAGGAAGTGTAGAGGAGCATCAATGTGGGTGCCGGTATGCGTCGTCATTTGGCGAACGATATGCATGGTGCTTCCATCACGGGCGGCATTGCTTACCATCTCATATAAGAAGTTCGGTTGGGTAGGCCATGAGGGCATACAATTATATAATATATGGCTTAAATCAATAATCTTAACTGGCCTCATACATTGTTCCTCTCGCATTGCAATTATTCACCCTAATTTTCGCTGCATCATGTTTATTTAACTTTGCCGTAAATCTCAGCTGTTCAACGGCTTAAATCTCATATGCTTTTCCCTTCTCCGGCATAATTACTTCACCCAAATCCTTCATGAACCCGCAGAATAGCTTCGGATGCTCTCCATGAATTGGAAAGATCCTTTTAGGCTTAATCATTTTTAAGGCTTCTCTCAGATGTAATGGCGATACATGCCCTGATACATGCACGTGATACTGCGGCAGACCATAATGCTCAAGCCAGCTTACCAGCCTCTCAAAGTCTATCTCCATCTCCTCATTGAAGGGTTCAGATGCAGAGAGTATGTAGCAGCTCCCAGGAGAAGGATTAATGTCAACCAGCCAGCTTAAATCCGGGAATGAAATGGATAATATTATCTTATCTTGCTTTCTCGATATTTCAGAGGGGCTTATGGTTTCTCCAGCGTTTATTATTTCATGTTCCCACCGGAAGTATCTCTTCTTCTCCTTCTGAAAGATCAGTATGTTTCCACCCTTAAGTTCAGGCATTTTCAGATGCGGGTCGCCTCGCAGTTTATGCAGGAGATAGGCTTGCCTAAGTGAGATTGCAAGCTGCCTATTGTTCTCTGAGGCAACCTTATGAAAGGAGTTTAATCTGTCAATATCCGCGTAGGCGAATTCCGCTAAAACCAGACTTGGCGCGCCGTTAACGATATGATTGAGCTTCGCCATAACCTCGCTTTCAGAAGAGAATTCAACCTCAGTCATGTTAGTGCTTTCACATATAACGGCTTCAGGCCTCTCATCAGCCGAGGCTAATACGAAATCTTCCGTTAACTCGGGTCTTAAACCATGCCGCCTAAAGTCCCCCGTGTAGACAATGGCGCCCGACGAGGTGTATATTATGAAACCATAAGATCCTGGAACAGAATGGTCAACATGGATCGGCCTAACCTCTATGGAGCCCTTTCTAATTCTGTCTCCGGTGCGAAAAGTTTTGAATTCTATCCCGCTGATGTTGAATTCTAGGCTTGTGGCGTGCATTTCGCTTAAAGCGTAAAGTATCTTTGCTGTTGTTTCACCGCAGTATATCGGTATGTCTCTCTTTAGGAATGATATATGTGCTGAGTGATCCATATGGGAGTGGGAAAGGAAAACCGCGTCTATCTCCGGGTTTGAGTGTTCGAAGACATATAGGCCCCTTAAATCCGGCAATATGCCAAGTTTAAGAAGGTCGGTTCCGCTTTTAGGCGATAGAAATGGGTCTGAGTAGAATCGACCCCTTAAAGAGAACGAAACGCCAAAGTCAAATAAAACTTTCACATCGCCATCTTTAAGAAGAACCTTGTTTCCGCCAACCTCATTTACTCCGCCATAAAAGGTTATGCTTGTCCCCAAATCAGCCCCTCAGATAAAGTTCGCATAAGTTTAATTTATGTTATCCGCAACATTATAAGTTTTAGTTTCCAACATTTTTCTGCAAGTATTGACTATTATAAGCAACGTATGTGGCGGCGTGAAAAAGCTGAAGACCTTTAAGTATCGTGGAGAAAGGGATCTCTTAACATTCCTTATTTCTCCGCCAGCCTCCAAATATCCAGATAGGAACTCTCTTGTAATGGTCTCGGCTACTTTAACCGGTGAAAAGGAAGCGTAATGCCCTGCATAGCATAGAAATTCAGCTATATCCCAGGATTTATCGCCGCCTCTCTCAGCCTGTTCTAGGTCTACGAAAAAGATCCTCCCATCATTTGTTAATATT
>JAGTRG010000008.1 GCA_018396435.1 Candidatus Bathyarchaeota archaeon | reverse complement strand
GGCGTTGAAATAGTGGCAGTTACACCCATTTTTAATGAGCCTTCAAGAGATGATGAACTATTGGATAGTGCTAAGAAAACAGGCCTATATAGAACTACGCTTGATCTTAAAGAGGCTCTTAAAGACGCTGACTTCGTCTATACGGATACATGGATTGACATGGAATTTTTTCAGGACCCGAAATATGCTGAAGAAAAAGAGAAACGTATGAGAATAATGATTCCCTATCAAATAAACGAGAAAAATTTAGCGGGAAGTAACGTGTGGATAATGCATGACATGCCAATTCACAGGGGATATGAAATAAGCTCCGATCTCATTGAAAGCTCAAACTCAGTAATATATGAGCAAAGCGAGAATAGATTATATTCAGCCAAGGCAATACTGCTTAAACTCTTAGATAAATATTAAATTAATGAAAATATTGACATCGCCCTCTCAAGCCCACAATCTTTAAATAATGGACTTAGCCCAAAAATATCTTTAGCCTAAAGGTGCAATAATCTTGAGCGAGAGGCAAAATGACTTCCTACTATTTGGGAAATGGAGCTTCGATGGCATAGAGGTGAAAGATCCGGGCCTTCAAAGATACATATCGCTTAAACCAGTCCTTATACCTCACTCGATGGGTAGGCATGAACATAGGAGATTCCAAAAATCGCACCTTAATGTTGTCGAAAGATTAATTAACAATATTATGCGGCCTGGGAAAAACGCTGGTAAGAAATCCAGAGCCATAAAATTTGTGAAAAATGCTTTTGAAATAATTCACCTTCAGACAGGTAGAAACCCGATCGAAGTTCTTGTAAGGGCTGTTGAAAACGCTGCTCCATGCGAGGATACAACAAGAATCATGTATGGCGGAATAGTCTATCATCAAGCCGTCGATATATCACCTCAGAGGAGGGTTGATTTAGCCCTACGTTTTATAGCTGAGGGCGCAAGGCTAGCGGCCTTCAGCAATCCGAAACCCTTTGAAGAATGCTTAGCTGAAGAGATAATTCTAGCGGCAAATAAGGATATTAAGAGTTACGCCATACAGAAAAGGAATGAGATGGAAAGAATAGCCATGCATGCACGCTAAACCAGTATATGAATTGAAAATATGAAAGAATCAAATGGCGTGCAATCTTTCTCCGCTTGTATTGAAACAGTTAAATAAAGCTTGACAATATTTTTCTAGAAATCAACATTCGCCTGGAAGAGTTAGCTATGAACTTGATTATAAAAAATGGGTTCATATATGATCCCTTAAACGGAATAGATGGAGAAATAATGGATATATGCGTTAGGAATGGAAGAATAGTTGAAGATTTTAATGAGCATGATACGCGCGTAATCGATGCTTCTGGAATGACGGTTATGCCAGGCGGAGTTGATATCCATACCCACATAGCTGGCTCGGAAGTCAATTCAGGAAGATTACTAAGGCCAGAGGATCATGTATACGATGTTGAGCCTAGGAAAACTATAACCAGATCCGGCGTTGGCCGCTCCGTCCCCTCAACCTTCATAACAGGGTATCGATATGCTCGAATGGGTTACACGATGATTTGTAATCCCTCTATGCCGCCTCTGGAGGCAAGGCATACGCACGAGGAGCTTGAGGATACCCCTATAGTTGACAAGGCAACATTCCCGCTATTGGGAGACTGGTGGTTTGTTTTAGAGCATCTTAGGAACGGGTTAATTAAAGAATGCGCTGAGCATGTAGCGTGGATGATTAACGCCACAAAAGGCTACGCGATTAAAATTGTTAACCCAGGCGGCTTAGAAACTTGGGGTTTCGGTAGAAATGTTAAAGATCTGGACGATCCTGTACCGAACTTCGGCATAACGCCTAGAGAGATCATTCGAGGGCTCTGCTTAGTGAATCAAATCATCAATTTGCCCCATACTATTCATGTCCACACAAATAGGCTTGGGCAGCCGGGCAACTACATAACAACCATTGAAACTATGGATTGCGTGAAGGATTTAGCAAAAACAGAAAGACCGTTAATCCATATTACACATTGCCAATTCAGCGCTTTTAAGGGTGACAGCTGGCAAAACATGAGGTCTGGAGCTGAAGAAATAGCTAAATATGTTAATCATCATAAGCATGTTACACTTGACATGGGGCAGGTCGTCTTCACCGACACAACCACAATGACCGCTGATGGACCTTGGCAGTATACGCTTTACGAGTTAAGCGGTAACAAATGGGTCAATCACGATGTTGAAGTTGAAACTAGCTCCGGCATAGTGCCTTTCAAGTATAGAAGAAAGAGCTATGTGCATGCAACAATGTGGTCAATTGGGCTAGAACTTGCTCTCCTAGTGGATGATCCATGGAAAATTTATTTGACAACAGATCATCCAAATGGCGCGCCTTTCACAACCTACCCTAAAATAATATCTTGGCTTATGAGCGAAAAAGCCAGAGAAAAAACCCTCAAGAAGATTAACAGCAAAGCTAGAGCCAAATCTTTATTGCCCAGCATTGACAGGGAATACTCGTTTTACGAAATCGCCATAGTTACTAGGGCCGGGCAAGCCAAAGCTTTAGGCCTAAAAAATAAGGGGCATTTAGGCGCTGGTGCAGACGCAGACATAGCAATATATAACATAGATCCGAGAGAAATCGACCCATCGAAGGGCTATAAGGCTGTTCGCAGAGCATTCTCTAGGGCAACTTATACCATTAAAAGTGGAGAAATAGTTGCTAGAGATGGCGAGATAGTTAAAGTCCCTGATGGAAAAATTTATTGGGTTAATCCTGAATTGCCGTTGCTCCAAAAAGGTTCATCCTCTTCACATTCAAATATTCCACCCGACTTGAGGAGAAAGTTCCGTGAATATTGGACTGTGGAATTCGATAATTACTTCATTCCTGAAAAGTATCTTAGGATTTCAGCCCCGATAAGAATTGAGGTAAGGTGGTAGAAACTGATCTTCCATATTATTCCAAAATATCAATTTAGAGTCCCAGTATACGCGGACTGCATATCGCCGGACGTTTTTGATGGAAAAAAATTAAATGAAATATTGGAGCTTAGAGTTTGGGAGGGGAATAAGAATCGCCTCTTAAGCGATCTATTTAGTGTTGAGTGCGAGGAAAATGCTGAAAGTGACGGCTTAACGATAACTCTTAGGGGAAACTTCAGTAAGGTTCGAAGAGTTGGGGCCAGCATGAGCAAGGGGAAAATAATTGTTAAAGGTGACGTGGGCATGCATCTGGGTGAAAGGATGAAAGGAGGCGAAATAACTGTGAATGGAAATGCGGATTCATGGCCCGGAGGGGGAATGGAGGGGGGAAGAATCGAGATAAAGGGTTCGGCGGGTGACTTTGTCGGCGCGCCCTACCGTGGAAGCATTGAGGGAATGAAGAATGGAATGATAATTGTGCATGGCGACGCTGGCAGAGAAGTCGGATGTTCAATGAGGGGCGGGCTTATAAAAATCTATGGCTCAGTTAAGCATTTTGTCGGCATAAGCATGAGAGACGGAACAATACTTGTTCGGGGAAATTGCGCTGGTAAAGCTGGAGCCGAAATGCTTAATGGAAGAATAATTATATGCGGATACATTCCCTCAATTCTCCCAACATTCACAATAGACAGTATAAGACCGAATGTTGATGTTAATGGCGAAAAAATTCCCGGGCCTTTTTACCGCTTTTTAGGTGATATGGCTGATAACGGTGAAGGAAAACTCTTTGTATCTAAAAATAAAAACCCGCACCTTACTGCCTACGAAAAATATTTGCTATAAGATAGTAAGTAATAAGCGGTTGAGGATGAAAATTGTTGGTCCCAAGCGTAAATAAGGAAGCTATGAAAGTTATTAAGGAAATCTGTGAAAACCCAGAAAAATATAATGTAATTGTAAAGAAGGATAGCTCTGGTGCCAACATAATTGATGCGGGGATAAATGCTAATGGAGGTTTTCTTGCAGGTGAAGCGATTACAAAAATTTGTTTAGGTGGACTTGGAGAGGCTTACATATCGTCAATACGCATCAACGATCTTGAACTTCCATCAATAACGGTCTATACAGACTATCCGGCAATTTCAACATTGGGGTCGCAACTAGCCGGATGGAGGATAAAAGTCGGTGGGTATACGGCCATAGGATCCGGACCTGCTAGGGCGCTAGCTCTAAAACCAAAAAGCATCTACGAGAAGATAGAGTATAAAGATAGCGCTGACAAAGCTGTGCTTGTGCTTGAAGCATCAAGCGAACCGCCTGAAGAAGCTATAAAAATGATCTCTGATGTCTGCCATATATCCCCTGAAAAAACCTTTCTGATTCTTGTTCCAACCTCATCTGTTGCTGGTTTAACGCAGGTCTCTGGCAGAATTATTGAAGTCGGTATGTATAAGCTCTTTGAGATGGGTTTAAACCCCAACGCTGTGCGCTATGCTTGGGGACAAGCACCAATACCGCCGATTCATCCAGATGCCATTGAGGCTATGGGCAGAGCGAACGACATGATACTTTATGGTGGCGTAGCATATTATATTGTGAGTTATGATAATGATGAGTATTTAAGAAACCTTGTCAAGAGAACTGTCTCCTCAGCGTCAAAAGATTATGGGAAACCATTCGTAGAAATCTTTAGAGAAGTGGGACATGATTTCTATAAAATTGACCCGCAATTATTCGCTCCGGCTAAAATTATTGTAACAAATATGAGAACTGGGAAAACATTTACTGCTGGAAAAATAAATGCAGAGATTCTGTTCAAATCAGCGGGCATTATTATAGAGCCATAATTCAGCTTGCTGAACAAAGATTCTGAAGGACGCTGCGCTAATTTTTCTCTTGTAGATAGAAAAGAACCTTTTATTCACTGCATTTGCTCAACTGACCATGGGTGAAGGCGCGCCTCTAAACACGGCTTTGATAAGCTTTTATTGCATTTTCCCGTTTTCTTTTTGACATTCTTGTAAGTAACTCAATAACCTTGTCTTTCTCACTTTCAACAGCTCTCACTCTGATTGCGCCCGCCGCTTCGGCCTTCTTAAATAACTCCTCGCCTCTCTCTGTGCGTATAATTGTGAGGGTCCAGCCTTCAAGCCCTAACCCACCAGCGGAAATGTCCGCCAATTCTGCGGAAAAATCTGGGCATGTAGCACAGAATCCGCATGCATATTCCTTAATATCCTTAAGCGATGCCGTCTTAACTCCACCATTTCTCATCTTTAAAATCAATTTACCCTTTATATTCATCCTCGAGATTTCACTAGGTGTAATATGCATCTTTTCTTGAAGAAACTTATTAACAAGCCCTTCATAGGTGAAAGATTCGCTGCAGAATAAACCTATTGAAACGCCTAATACATCAGCATATTTCTTTAGTGGCAACATCTGAATCTTCCTGACAGCGTGAATCTGACATGGAGTTCCAACAAAAATCACTTTCCCAATCTTTTTTAGAACAGCGTCCCTTAAGGCAAGCATGTTAGGTGAATAAGTATATCTTGTTCCAGCGTAATGAAGCGCCTCATCTCTGTAGAGAGCGAGCTTGGGAACAGCCTTTAATGGCTCATTAGAACTTTCACCAGATGTTACGGCACCGTTCACAAGCCCATTTTCAAGCGCAAATAATAAGAGAGAAGTTACAACACCTCCATCTTGACAGACCTTCATCACATCATCATTTGTTGTTTGTGCTATAACTATGCTTTTGTATATGCCAAATTCCTCATTAGCAGCGCGCTCTCTGCCAAAAACAAAACGCTCTGAAAGTTGCATTGAAAAATTGAATCTGGGGCAAATTTGGGCGCATATGCCGCATGATTTACATTCGTTTATAATCTTAGGTCCATTAGCAGCATACTCAAGACAATTGAAGGGACATACTGCGACGCAAGATCCACATCCAACACATATGCGCGGTTTAATGACAAATTTCCCTAAACTTTCCTCAAAACTAATCTTCTGAAATTGCATCTACTTCACCCTATTTTTTCCTTCCTTAGCAATTTACTTAATAGTTTAAGTTAATTAAAATTTTAGGATCCTCAGATTATAAGGTTTAATTGCAAAGCATTCTGGAGCTATTGGGAAAGTGCTTATTTGCAAGGATTAATAATTTAGTGATAAAAAAGTTTATGTTTGCAACTGCATCCGGAGCCATGAATGATGAATTTAGACGATTTATTCGATATGTCATTAAAAGTTAAATTCCATGATTTTCTGAATCTCATTGCCCAAGTCAATAATATATTGTCAATGGAGGAAAACAATTTAGGTAATTTGAGAATTACTGGTAGACTTATACATATGCCCCCGAATGGGGAAGCAATTATTGTAGGGGATATACATGGCGATCTTCTAAGCCTGAAGCATATACTTTTCGAAACGGAGTTTTTAGAGAGGGCATCTGGAAGAAATAATATTCGCTTGATTTTCCTTGGAGATTATGGCGATAGAGGAGCATATTCTCCAGAAGTTTACTACGTAATTTTAACCCTTAAAAGCATATTTCCCGAAAAAATTATCCTCCTTCAGGGTAACCATGAGGGACCCGAGGATTTACTTGCCCACCCGCATGATCTGCCTCACCACTTAAGGAGGAAGTTTGGTTCCGACTGGCTGCTCGTTTATACGGAACTAAGTAAATTGTTCAGGCGCTTTTATACCGCTGTAATTGTAGAGGGAAAACTTATAATGCTCCATGGCGGCGTGCCCAGCGATGCAAGTAATCTAGATGATTTAGCTTTCGCGTATGAAAAGCATCCATTTGAGAGACATTTGGAAGAAATATTGTGGAGCGATCCATTAGATGATATTAACGGTAAATATCCATCTCCACGTGGCGCCGGATACCTTTTCGGTGAAGATTTAACGTTGAGATTCCTAGAAATCTTAAAAGTTAAGTTCCTAATAAGAGGACATGAGGCAGCACAATACGGGTATAAATTCAACCATGGCGGCAAAATTTTAACCCTGTTTTCTAGGAAGGGAGCGCCTTACTTTAACTCCCGCGCCGCATATTTAATTCTTGATTTATCAAGAGACTTCAATGCTGCAAAGGACCTTGAAGAATATATCAGGAAGTTTTAGAGAACACAGCGTTCCAGATATCCATCATCAAGAATATAAGATCGTTTTTAATCAGATTCCTTAATGCAAGACTAGCGTTGGGAGTGAAAAGTGAAGTTAAGAGGTTTTTACACATCTACAATTGGAAGTTTTCCTATTGATGATTCGGAATCAAATAGGGAACGATGCTTAAAGGATTTAATTAAATTAGGAATAGACTTTCCTGTTTATCCACAGTTAACTGATATGGGTAAGCAATTCTTGGATGATTTAGTTAAGCAGAATTGTGGAATAACAGTAAAGAGCGGAAGGTATGCGCTTAGCGGTAGAGAAATAGGATTAAGCGTTCAGCCGCCTGGGCTGGAGCCGTTTCAGTGGACTATGAAATATCTAAAAGAAAAGGATTTGAAGGTGAATGTTAAAGCGGCTATAACTGGTCCATTCACATTGGCATCCTATATAGAAATAGGATTGGGAACGGCCCCCTTCAACACAGCCATATCGAATATTAAGCTGATAGATTATCTTGCGCATATAATATCTGAAAGTTGCAGCGTTGCCTCAAAAGAGGCAAGCATGATTTCCATCGATGAACCTATCTTAAGTGTGATCGTTGGGAAAAAAATACCTTTCAAGTACGGAGAAGAAGATATAATAAGAATATTTAATGCTTTAAGAGAGAAATGCGGAGAAATTCCTGTTGGAATACATGTTTGCGGCAAAATATCACCAAAATTGGCGGGTATCCTACTAAAGACCAACATGGACTTTTTGAGCCATGAATTTCATGATACTCCTGAAAACCTAGAGGTTTTCAGTCCTAAATATTTAAAAGAGGGTGAAAAAATCCTTTCAGTCGGCTGCATATCAAGCAAAAATCCATATGTCGAGAGCACTCAAGAAATTCTAGATTTAATGAATAAATTTAGAAGTTATGGCGATTGTTTAATCTTTACGCCGGACTGCGGCTTCAGAAACCTTATTATTAAAGGTTCCAAAGAGAAAGGTTACGAAGTTGCAATTAGAAAACTTAGGAACATGGTGGAGGCGACCATGAAATTTAAGGAGATCGCCTAAAAATGATTTAGGCTGATCACTCTATCAAACCGGCTTTCTGAAGTATTCTTCTGAATTCTTCCTCTCTTAAGGATGCTTTTCTTCCAGATTCGTAGAGACGCTTAATTTCTTCCATGATTTTCATGAGAGCTTCTGCGCTAGGCTCTTTACCCGTAACCTCCATAATTTTATATCTTATTATTGCTTTACCTGAGTGCTTCCCTATTGTTAGCCTTCTGATGTTCCCTACAAGTTCAGGCGGATAGGGCTCATATGTGGCCGGATCATTAAGGACACCGTGTGTATGAATGCCGGATTCGTGGGCAAAAGCATAGGCGCCAACTATGGCCTTGTTGGGTGGAACAATGTAACCAGTCGCCCGGCCTATGAAGTCGGCTAGATAGGTTAGTTTGCTCGTTTTTCCCTCAAATTTTCTGATGCCGTAATGCATGTAAAGGTTCATCAAAACTTTTTCCGTTTCAGCATTTCCCGCCCTTTCACCTATGCCGAGAAAGGTCGTGCTAAGATAGATTCTATCCCATATCCCAGAGGCAGCCCTAGCGGCTGCAATAGTGTTTTCAACAGCGTTTCCAAAGTCATCATGCGCATGGATTTCTACATCCCTTATTTTCGTTTCATATTTTATAGCTTTAATCTTCGCTGGAATGCCGTTTGGCAGGGGCGAGTTAACATCTGACAGTCCTATGCCGACAGTGTCGCATATCCTATAGCATTCAGCCCCAGCTTCCGCAACGGCATTAATAAATTTCTTCTCAAACTCCCAATCCGCCCTCGTGCTGTCCTCGCCGTGAACAAAGACTCTTAAACCATGGTCTCTAGCGGCATACTCAACAACTTCAATAACTCTATTCAGAAGATCATTAGGACTTTTTCCCGGCCATTTTGCCCTAAAATGTATATATGATACCGGATGGGAAATGCCGACTTCTTCAAAGCCGCAGTCTATCGCATCGTCGATATCTTCCTTAACAGCCCTGCACCAGCCTGCTATACGAGCATTTAAATCCATCTTTTTAATGAGCCTAACTGCTTCTTTATCGGTGTTCTGATAATGATGTAGCTCTATACGTTCAACCCCGATCTCATCTAAGAGACGGGCTATTTCAGCCGAATCCTCAGGCGATACTGCCAAACCCGGCATTTGTACACCATCTCTAAGCGTTGTATCATCTATTATTGGATCCGTCTTCAGTGATAGTTTGAAATAAATATTTTCGAAATCTTTTTTCTCGTCCGATCCTGAATATAGGCAACTCATACAAACACTTCTCCTAATAATGTAAACTCATTACGGTGAGGTTGAGGGTGGATGAAATATTGAGATTAATGTCTCGGTGCGCACAACGTTCGGATGCTGCTCAACCATCTCATAAATTATCTTCTGCAGCTCTTCAAGGCTGCTTGCCTCTATAACGACAACAGCATCATATCTTCCCAGAACCGAGTTGGCCATTTTAACTCCCTTTATACGCCTAGATCTAACGATCTCTTCCGATGTTCCAGGCTTCATTTTGATGAGAACGAAGGCCCTTAAAACTTTTCTCCGCAAATCTCTGCTTGTACTCATCTTCACGAAACCTCAAATTTCATTTTAACCCTTCAGATTATGCTTAAGACTAAAGAAGTTTCAGTGTGTATGATATCTGGGTCCTTCTCAATAATGTTATACAGTATCTCCTTTACGCTCTCTAAATCAGGTGCCTCAATAATTGCTATTACATCAAACCTCCCATATATGGCGTCAGCCTGAACTACTTCCTTAACCCTATTTTTTATTCTTTTAGCAACTTCTATTGATGTTCCAGGCTTAGTTTCAATAAATATGTATGCTCTCATCCTCTCACCTCCATTTTATTCCTAACCATTATAACCCAACCATGCAGCTTTAAATCAATAATCTATATACTTCATTATCTCCCAAGGGGTTACATATAGGCAATATTGGCGCCACTCATCCATCTTGTACTCTATGAATGCATCAAATATGTGGCTTCCAAGGGTTCGATGGATCACTTCGTCGCTTTTCATTTCATCAATTGCCTCTTTCAATGTTGTCGGCAGTTCCTTTATGCCCAGATATCTCTTTCTTTCTTCAGGCATCTTGTAGATATCCTCATCAACCGGGTCTCCGGGGTCAATCTTCTTTTTTATACCATCAAGCCCAGCCATTAAGAGGCATGAGAATGCTAAGTAAGGATTGCATGAGGGATCCGCGCCTCGATACTCGACACGTTTATAGGATGCATAATGCGGTCCCCTGTAATAGACTGGGATTCTTATCAGCGCTGATCTGTTTCGACGGGACCAAACAATGTGTATCGGCGCTTCAAATCCGGGAACAAGCCTTTTATATGAGTTTACTGTTGGACAGCAGATTGCGGTTAAAGCCCTAGCATGTTCGAGTAGACCTCCGATGAAATATCTTCCAGTTTGACTGATCTCAGCGTATTCATCGCTTTCATCATACATGACGTTCATGCTATCTCTCCATAGTGATATGTGAGTGTGCATTCCACTGGCGTTATCAAGATAAATGGGTTTAGGCATGAAGGTTGCTATTAAACCATATTTTTTAGCGACATTCTTAGCTACAAACTTGTAATATATTGTTCTGTCAGCGGTTTCAATCAACAGACCATATTGAAAGTCTATTTCAACCTGTCCGGCTGTAGCGGTCTCATGATGATGCTTCTCAATCTTAAATCCGAAGTAGTCCTCAAGAACTGTGGAAACCTCATTTCTATACTCAGCTGTAGTATCTTCAGGCGGAGGCTTTCCATAGGCTTCCCTGGGTCTAAGAACATAGCCGCCGCTTGCTATTTCAGGCGATTGAGGCATAACCCTCGGGGCACCCCAGGAATCTCCTTTACCGCTATTTGGGCTAACCCAAAGATCCCAAACAAGTTTTGTTGGATCAATTGAAGAGAATATGAAGTGCTCCAGCTCTGGGGCGATATAGGTGATGTACCCCATCTCAGCTGCGTATTTAGCAGCTTTTTTAGCGACATAGCCTCTAGGGTCAACCTCAGAGGGTTCTCTGCTTCCATAAGCTTCGCAAACATCACCTAGGACAATAGCGCTCTTCTGTTCTTCACCACTGGTCCAAGGTAGCACAGCCAATGTTTTCGGATCAGGCATTAAAACCATGTCCGATTCCTCAATGGATTTGAATCCCCTCACAGATGAGCCGTCAAAGCCCAAACCGGATGTGAAAGCGTCTCCGTCAATAAATTCCTTTGCTGGGATAACTATGTCCTGCATTAAGCCCCTTATATCGGCAAATGAGGAGTGTACCCATCGAACCTTGTTATCTTTCAGAATTTCAATCGCTTTTTTAACGGATTCTTCAAATGATTCGTTGCAAGTCAAATGATATTTCTCCCATCTTTTCAATAATTTGCTTTCTATTTACATGCCTGCATATAAATGTTTCGTCCATCTTGAATAATTTTTAAATAAAAGAAAAATATTTGAATAAATGTTCAGGATAGGTGGAAGCGGTAATGCAAATAGAGAAAATTGATGATATCGATCTTGAAATAATTAAACTATTACAGGATGATTCACGTATGAGTTTTAATAAGATTGCTCAGACGCTTGGAATCTCTGTTGGAACAGCATATAATCGCATTAAGAACCTCGAGAAGATGGGTGTTTTAAAAGGCTATTCAGTGCTTGTTGATCCGGCGAAAATTGGATATGGAATAACGGCGATAATACTTATCCAAGCTGAAGGAGCCCGCTTAGTTGATGTGGAAAATGATGTTGCAAAGATGGATAATGTTGTTTCAGTTTACGATATAACCGGTGATTTCGACATAGCAGTAATCGCCAGGTTTAAAGACAGATACGGCCTGAATACCTTTGTTAAAAAAGTTTTATCTATGCCATACGTGAAACGAACAGTTACAAATGTTGTGTTAAATGTAATTAAAGAAGACTTTAGAGTTAAAATTCCATAGTTGGTTTAAAATCGCCAGATTATTTAACAATTCAATTTAATGCGCTGAACAGCCTATTCTTCGATATTTTATATAACTTTAAGCAGATCTGAGCGAGTTATTATCCCAACCAATTCGCCTTTTCTTGCCACTAGAACGCCCGGATGTAGCTCTAGGAGAGGTCTTACTACGTTGATTTCGGTGTCTTCCGATACTGTTGGAAGAGGGGGCTCCATGATTTTCTCAACCACCTCATCAGCTATGTTCGGGCTTAGATTCCGTACAATTCCCTCTTCAGTCACCATGCCTACAACTTTACCCCTGTCAATAACTGGTATTTGTGAAATCCCGTACTTCACCATTATTTCGCTGACATTCCGTATTTTCTCCTTTGGCGTTGTTGTGATCACGTCTCGGGTCATTATTTCACCGCATTTTTTCCCATGCCCACTAGTTAATATTTGCAGTATTTTGTTAACTGTGGATAATCTAGGGTCAACCTTTCCGCTCTCTATCTTTGCTATATGAGCCTGCGAAACCCCGACCAGTTTAGCTAATTGACTTTGAGTTAATCCAGCTTCCATTCTCATTTTTTTAAGCATTAATCCTGTTATTATCAAAAATAATAACCTCCAGTTATAATGCCTATGAATGTAATTCATTTACATCAATATTTATTTTTCCATTGTAACATCCACAGGTATTCAGAAGCACCACAAAAGTTAATAGACTGCGCGTATAACGAATAGTAGTGTATAAATTTGAGGAATAATGGTGAAAACTAGCACTTGGGATTATAGTTCCGGCGCTCTCATCGTTGTCGTAATATTTATAGGTCTTGCCGCCGTAATTTACGGCTTAGGCGTTCTTCCCTTTGATTTTCTTAATTTTCCAGCATGGATCCTATGTCCTTTAGGTGTTTACACCCTTATTTATGCATTAATTGCCCGTAAAAATCACTTTTATTATTTAGTTTGGGGCTCCGTAACGTTTGCTGTTGGCGTAATATCAGCGTTCTATAAAGTGCTAAACCCGATCGTTATTTTGGGGATTCTTTTAATTATGATCGCGGTTATAGGTATAATTTCACGTGGGAGGCGAAAAGTTGAGTGAGAAGAATTACTTAGAGAAAGTTCGAGGGGAAATGGGTCTCCTGGAGAAAATCATGAGTTATATCCCAGGGTATAGAGGGTATAAAGAGAAAGAGCTAAGGAGAGAAAGCGATCGGCTTGTTAGGATGGAAGCCGTGAATAAGCTTAAGTCTGCGAAGAGAATTTTTAGGAAAAAATTTGCAAATCCATTGATCTCTCAGATGCTTTCTGAAGAAGATGCTTACAGATTTGAGGCGTTTTTAGCTCGTCTTGATAGGGTTACTCAACGAGTAGATAGAGCAGTGGCTGGATATGCTGGAATATTTGATGCTGTTAAAGTCAGGGAAGATAAGCTTGACATGGTTATCCAGCATGATTTAGGTTTAATGGAAAGAGTCGAATCCATAAAGACTGATGTTGAGAAGGTTGCCGGAATGGAAGTTGGTAGAGAAGAATGGAAAAATGCAATGGATGAATTAATATCTAAAGTTGAAGAGCTTGATGGATTTATCGATCGAAGGTCAGAAGTTATTAGGGGATTAAGTAGATGATTTCAATATGCCATTATAGGTTGGAAAGAAAGGAGGGTGAAAACTGAATGCCAAAAGTTATTGAGTGGATTGGAGCGAAAGAAAGCGATGTTATTTGGAGATATCCTACGGAGGAAATAAGTTGGGGAGACAACCTTATAGTCCATGAGTATGAGGCTGCTGTCTTCTTTAGGGATGGAAAAGCCTACGATGTTTTTAGGGCTGGTCGTCACATTTTAACAATCGCAAATCTTCCATTACTAACTAAAGTTCTTTCCGCAATTGCGGGATTTGAGAAGATTCC
Source organism: Candidatus Bathyarchaeota archaeon (assembly GCA_018396435.1). Taxonomy (GTDB): domain Archaea; phylum Thermoproteota; class Bathyarchaeia; order Bathyarchaeales; family DTEX01; genus DTEX01. The sequence continues at coordinate 28,833 of JAGTRG010000008.1, read as the reverse complement.
CTTTAAATCATCAATAATCTTTGTCTCATTAAAGCAGTTTCAGGGAAGATTTGGGGCTCAAACCCAGACAAAAGAGTTGGCTCCATTAAAATTTTATGGGAGCTTCTGGTTTAGAGTTGAGGATCCGAACCTTTTTGTTAATGAGGTGGTAGGTGGACAAGGGCTTTTCAATACGGATGCTCTTCAAGGCTTTCTAAGGGGATATTTCAATGAGAGACTTATTGACACGCTCAGCCAACACTCCCTAGTGGATGTTTATGGCAAACTCGATGAAACCAGTCTTCTAGCGAAAAACGTTCTTTTCGACACCTTTTCAAGGATAGGCCTCGAATTGATGGATGTGAAATTTGAGGGCCTAGACACAACCCCTGAGTGGAGGGATAGGATCTTTTATTTGAGAACAGGGGTCTCTGCAGCGGAAGTTCTTAGAATGGAAACCGTTCAGAAGTCAACTGAAAGTCTTTCAAAAAGCCCTGGAGCAGCAGTTGGGGCTGGAGTGGCAATAATTCCGCCCCTCTTCCAGCCGCCCGCGGTGCCAGCGCAACCCATGATATTATGCCCTAGATGTGGCTTTCAAAACCCACAGACGGCAAAATTCTGCAACAACTGTGGTGCATCGCTACAGGCGGTTGGCGGAGTTAACTGCCCCAAATGTGGAGCCTTAAATCCGGCTGGAGCGAAGTTCTGCAACAACTGTGGAAGCCAGCTATATGCTGCAATTAAATGTCCAAAGTGCGGGAGTGATGTTCAGGCCGGAGCAAAGTTCTGTCCTAATTGCGGGGAAAAACTAGCTTAACCACTGAAGAAGAATAGGTATGTAGGGGTAACGCGCTTGAAAAAGATTTCTTCAAATTTATTCTTAGCGTGAGCTACGAAGAATATATACGTTACATTCATTCATATTTGTTCCTTTTTATATTTGGCGGAGTTGCTAATAATTCCGTGACTTTCCCAAAAGTCACACAAAAGTATATGTATTATAATGTATATTCTTTAAAGGATATTATAACGTAAAATATATATTCATTACTCTATAATTCTTTTAAAATGTTAGCCATGGTCGTGTGGATATGGAAAATATCGCAATTATTCCATTAAGAAGCATTCCCCTTGAAGAGCAAGAAATAGAGATCGTAGAGAGAAAAGGGCTTGGGCACCCAGACTCGATATGCGATGCGATAATGGATGAGGTTTCGGTGAACCTAAGTAAGGAATACCTTAACAGAGTTGGAGCGATAATGCATCATAACATTGACAAGTCTCTTCTTGTAGCCGGAGAAGTTGAGGTAAAGTTTGGCGGAGGTATTGTAAAGAAGCCCATGAAACTTATCTTTGGCGATAGAGCAACTTTCGAAGTTGATAAAGCAAAGATTCCGGTTGCTGAAATGGCAGTGCAGACAGCGAAGGAATGGTTTAAGAGAAATCTACGGTTTATAGACCCAGAGGAACATGTGAGGTATCAAGTTGAAATACAGCCTGGTTCTCAAGCACTCACGGACATATTCAGGCGGGGAGGCAAAATTCTGGAGGCAAATGATACGTCTGCAGCAGTTGGGTGGGCTCCATTAACCAAAACTGAAAGGATGGTTCTCAACGTGGAAAAATATCTTAATTCAAAGAAATTTAAAAGCATTTTCCCTGAGACTGGAGAGGACATAAAAGTTATGGGCTTCCGCAGGGGTAAAAATCTAAATTTGACTATTTCTATGGCGTTCGTTGACCGCTTCATAAGCAATGAAGAACAATATTTCGACAGAAAAATGGCGGTTCTTGAAAATATAAATAAATTTGTTGAAGAAAAAAGCAACGATGGCTTTGACAAGGTTCATGTGGAATTAAACACACTTGACGCTCCAGGGAGGGGCGTAGACGGACTATATCTGACCGTGCTTGGAACAAGCGCTGATGGAGCTGACTCCGGGCAGGTTGGTAGGGGAAATAGAGTGAATGGACTTATATCGTTGAATAGGCCTCAGTGCTCTGAGGCTGCTGCCGGTAAGAATCCTGTTAGCCATGTGGGCAAGATATATAATCTTCTAACCCACAGGATCGCCAATGAGGTCTGCATTAATGTCCAAGGCGTTAGGGAAGTATACGTTTGGATGTTAAGCAAAATCGGGCAGCCAGTGAATCAACCCGTCATAACAGCTGTTCAATTAATTGCAGAAGCAAACACATCGTTCGATAGCGTAAAAAGAAAAGTTAAAGAAATAGTTAAATACGAACTGGAGAATATGGACAAATTTACAATGGAAATAATACAAGGAAAAATTCCAATATGTTAAATTTTTCATCATCTTTTCTTTTTTTAAAATCCACAAGGAAAAGGGATATTAGGCATATTTCTACAAAATTTTCTGCATGCCGGCTAATAGGAAGCATTTTATTCAACATATTCCAAATTGTTTAAACAATTTGTTTATTTAAAGGTCGTCAAAAAATTTAAGAGTAACTATGGGAACATTCTAAGGAAATACTGTGCGGCATAGGGGTTAATTAATTAGAGCGTGAAAATGTTGAAGTACAGAAGGTTTGGCCGGCTAGATTGGGATGTTTCTGTGCTCGGCTTCGGCGCTATGAGATTGCCAATAATTGAGGGCGATTCAAGTAGAATAGATGAGCCTGAAGCCATAAAAATGATTAGATATGCCGTAGATAATGGCGTAAACTACATTGATACAGCTTATCCATATCACGGTGGAAACAGTGAAATTGTTGTTGGTAAAGCATTAAAGGGTGAATACCGGGAGAAAGCTAGGGTTGCAACCAAGATGCCTATTGGCAGAGTTAACGCTAAAGAGGATCTTGACAAAATTTTTAATGAACAGCTTCAGAGACTTCAATTTAACCATGTAGACTTCTATCTTCTGCATGGTCTCAATAGGGACAGTTGGCGGAAAACTTTAGAATTAAATGTTCTAGATTGGGCTGAGAGACAAGTGGCTGATGGCAGAATTAATCATCTAGGGTTTAGCTTTCACGATGAGTTTGAGATTTTTAAGGAAATAGTTGACAGTTATGAATGGGGTCTCTGTCAAATCCAATATAACTATGTGGATAACGAGAGCAGTAGGCAAACACCTGGGATCAAGGGACTTAAGTATGCTGCCTCAAAAGGACTCGCAGTTATAATTATGGAGCCAATAAAGGGCGGTTTACTCGCCGTTACACCGCCAAAAGAAGTTCAGAAAATATGGGATGAGTTTGGAATCAACAGATCCACTGTTGAGTGGGCTCTTCTCTGGGTTTGGAATCACCCCGAAGTTTCAGTTGCCTTAAGCGGGATGAGCACTATGGAGCAAGTAATCGAAAACATTCAAATAGCTGACCGCTCAGGATCTAATATACTTACGCCTAAAGAATTAGAAGTCATTTATAAGGCGAGAGAGAAATATCTCCAGTGCGGCTTTGTAGGATGCACCGGATGCCGATACTGCATGCCCTGCCCCCAAGGTGTAAGCATACCTGAGATCCTAGCCTTTTATAACGAGGTTCTTAGAGCTACTGATGAGATGCAGAGACGCGAAGTTATCGAAAAATATTATGCAGATATTCCACCGGAGAAGAGAGCTGATGCATGTGTAAAATGCGGTGCATGCGAGGAGAAATGCCCCCAAAAACTGCCTATTCGTGGACTCCTTTCAGGATCCCGATGGATGCTGAGACCGCCTCAATGAAGTCGTCTTAAAAACTCTGCCAGCATCTCGCCTATTTTCCCCACAATAGTCTTATAAGCAAGGCGGATTATGTTATAATTCTCATGATCAATAGAACTGTAACCATTGCAGGCACCGCTGTCCTCGCGGCATTAGTCGTAGTCTTTGATTATTCAATGAAGTATTCTGGTCTAAAAATAATTTTTCCTTGGCTTCCATTCCTCAAGTTTGACTTCACAGGAGTGCCCATTCTATTATCCTTTTATATTTTAGGCTTCTATTCGAGCCTTTTCTCCTCAGCCGTTGCCCTTTTCGCAATTCTTGCTCGAAGCGGCGACGTTATAGGGGCTTCCATGAAAGCTTTAGCTGAGTTTTCCACGGTTGCGGGCGTTGCCTTTTCAATGAAGCTTGTCCCCAAGTTTAAGCGGCATATGCCCATCTTATTTGGAGTTTTGTTCAGGTGTACAATTATGTTTTTCGCAACCCTACTTATCCTCCCACTTTTCACTCAGACATCGTTCATGGCGATTCTGCTGCAGAGCCACCTTTATGCGGCGTTTAATGCAATTCAAGGCTTCATAAGCATTTTCGGCGGAATGCTCCTTCAGGAGGCAGTTAGAAAAAAGATTCCAGCTTTTAATAAATAAAAGATTTTTTAGGGATAAATATTAGATTTTCTTTTTCTTTAGCCTCAGAATTTTATTTTCATCCAAGATTCTGGTTAAATTCGCATCTTTTAGTTCTATGATCGCTATTTCTGCCAGATAGAGTGTTCTACAGCCTTCTTCTAAGTGTCCTGCATACGCACATTCTCGATCTGACACAACTGCGTGAAGGTGCGGTTTTCCATCGGCTATAATGCCCATGATGGATGTCAATTCTAAAGGTTTATCCTCCCAGCGTCTGAAGAATTCCTTTGGAGGATAACCAGTTGTTGTAACCATGTGTAGAACGCAATGATCTAATGTTCCAATGGCTGAAATAATTACAGCGTCTTTTATTTTTTCTTTGTGTACCAGCTCATTTACGCTCTCTAAGACGTAATCGCCCGGATCAAGTCGAAGTAGAAATATTCTGCCTATTTTATCCATTGAAAAATACTCCATAGTGATCACTTTTCATAATAAAGAAGTTCTATTATGGCCCCTAAACTTTTTCTGGAATCTAAGTAAAAGTAGCCGCCACCTTTAAATCGTCCTTTTTGTTCTTCTGAAGCCCCGTTTTCTAAAAGTTTTCGCATAGATTCATCAGCATTTTCCACCACAAACGCTATATGATGGATTCCCTCGCCGTGCTTCTCAAGGAAATTCTGCCATGTGCTCGGCCCACCTATGGGCTCAATTATCTCTAGGACCATATTCTCCAACTTAAAAAATGTTAATTTAGCTCTTCCTTTCGACGCTTCACCCCTAAACTTCATATGGGTAAAATCCCAATCTTCAGTTTCAACTATAGGCGGTTCTTCAACCTCCAGTAATTTAGCCCATAATGCTCTCGCCCTTTCGATATCGCTTACGACCAGGCCAACTTGAACCATATTTTTAAATTCCATAAACTCACCTACAGCCCTACCGCTTTATGGAAGATTTATCCCCAGTTTTTCAAGATAAGGTTTTTGAGAATTTCTATCCAGCATCAGCTGTTTCTCAGCTCTCTCCAGCACTCGATGAGCTATCTTTCTTGGAACAACCACAACGCCATCGTCGTCCCCAACTATCACATCACCAGGGTTAACAGTTACACCACCTATCAAAATTGAGATATTTACATTTTCAGAGGGAATTTCCAGCCGACCTACGACTTCAGTACGACCTCTGCTTCTACAGAAAACTGGAAACCGTATGCGCTGAATTTCCCATATGTCTCTGCAGCCTCCATCCAGAACTACGCCTTCAACACTCTTAGACTTAGCTACTAAAGCTATCATGGACCCCCAGAAGCCTACATTTATGCATCCCGCTGAGTTTATTGCTATAACTGTTCCTGGACCAGCAAGCCTCATAAAATTATCATAGTTTGCCCTAATTCTATACCATTCCTCAGCGTATCTATCGTATTCCTCTGGACTGATTAAAGGCATTTCTTCTTGGACTTTTCTGGCTTGAACCGTTATGGCGAAACCAGCCATCTTTATCCCCGGATATATTGGCCCTATCTCATGCGACACTAAAGCGTTTTCATGGATGCCGAAGCGATCCAAAGCGTCTACAACGTCTGCAACTCTAACGAGTTTATATCTTTCCACCAAATTTAGGTCAAACATGCATTTTCACCACCGATTGAGAATAATTTAGGTATTGAGCGAGGAAAATATATTTTTAAGGATGTCGGATTTACTTTTCCTAATGCTGCTCGATGAGGTCTGATATGATCAAAGTTGCTCACTCTGAGGGTGTAAACATATACTGCCCTAAAAATGGTAAATTTTCATTTTTTAACAGCCCATATTTTGCGCATCGAAATTGCGCCAGCATAGATATCTATCCTAATGCATGGTTTAATAGCGTAGCTCAATCTCCAGTTAATGGGGAAGTTATAGGAATAAGAGAGGTTAACCGATTCTGGCATAAAAATTTTAAATGTTCAGATAAGGATTATGTTCTTCTTCTAAGAAGTCTAGAAAACAAAAATAAAATAGTGAAGATTCTTCATTTAAAGCCTACAGTTAAGGTTGGCGACAATATGCATGTTGGCGAGAAAATTGGGGTCCTCATAAGATCCGGTTTCTTCGATTTTTGGACTGAGCCCCATATTCATGTCGATGTGAGAAATCGGGAAGATCCAATACGTGCAAGAGGGGGATGCAGAATAGGCGGAACAATAAAGATTGATGATAATATGGACTTGATTGATCTAATGAGTATAAAGGGAACGGTAGTGGATTCTAAGCGCGAGTATTCTTTAATCGCTCCAGAAAGAGAGTTCAAGCATGGTATACCGGTCTATTTAGATGAACAAATCGGCTTTCTAGATGGCGGCATACCGCATTACGGATTTTTTGGGGTTCATACAAATTTCACACCAAAAATCGGCGGACAAGTTAAATTTTTAAATGAGAGGATAGGACTGGTAACTTCAGTTTTCGGAAATATGTGTCTCGCTACGTTCCGAAATACAATGTTTAAGTTAAATGGTAAAAACGTTAGACTATCGCTCTACCTGTTCTTATCAAAGCCTCTGCTAAAAATTGTCCCTCAAAGAATAGGGGAACTAAACCTGGAAAAGTTTGATTTTGTTGAGTTAACTGCTGCCAGCACTTGACAGATAACGCGCATTAATCCCGAGGAAACTGAAAAAGAAGTAGTTGAAGAAGGGGGCTAAAAATGACGAGCGATATTGGGTCATAAATAATTCTGTGAATTTTTTAATTTACAAATAATGGAGTTAAGTTTAAATGGAGTTTGGTTTTACATGCTTTCTGGGGTAAATGTTTGATTAAAAAGGATCTTTTTAAGAGTCCCCCTTCAGAGTTTAAGGGCGCGCCCTTCTGGTCGATAAATGACAGGCTGAATCCAGAGGAGGTTGCTCTGCAAATTGACTTGCTGAATGAGGGCGGGTATGGCGGAGCTTTCTTCCATGCCAGAGAAGGCTTAGCTACATCATTTCTTGGCGAGGAATGGTTTAAGGCGTTTGAGGCCGCTGTGAATGAGGCGGAAAAACTCGACATGCATGTATGGATATACGATGAACTTTGCTGGCCTTCAGGTTTCGCTGGGGGGATAGTCCCAGCTCTCAGTGCAAGATATAGGGCTAAAGCTTTAGTTATGGTGCCTGGCGAAAGAGCTTATGGCGGTGAGGAAGTCATAGCTAATTTTAAGTGCAAGTTAAATAATAGGCGGCTTCCGGTAAACTATGAAGCTGCTAACCCTGAAGAGAAGGGGGAAGATTATCTATATCTATCCTTCATTGTCTTTGTAGCTCCTCCCGGAGAGACCTGGTTTTATGGCTTAAGCTATGTTGATCTGCTAGATCAAAATGTAGTTAAAAAATTCTTAGAAGTGGCTTACGCACCATATGTAGACCGCTTTAGTAATAATATTGGCAAAACGATACCGGGGGTATTTACTGATGAACCTAACATTTCCAGTAGTAGACCTAGGGCTTCATCAATTATTCCGCCCAGGGGTCCAAGGATGGCGCCCTTCGCGGTGCCCTGGACTGATAGATTAGTGGAGCGTTTCAAAGAATTAAATGGTTACAGTATCATGGAGAGGCTTCCGGAGATTTTCTTTGACGTTGGGAATTATATTAAAACGCGCTATGATTTCTGGAAAACTATAACCATGCTGTTTTTAGAGGCATTTTCTAAGCAGATATATGAATGGTGTGATAAGCGTGGATTAAAATTCACTGGACATTACTTAGCTGAAGACAGCCTTCTAAGCCAATTAGTATGCGCTGGAGCAGTTATGCCCCACTATGAGTATCAACATATTCCGGGAATAGATCATCTCGGCATGCATGTTTGGGGCAGCCTGCTTACGGCTAAGCAAGTATCAAGCGTTGTCAATCAGCTTGGGAAAGAAAGAGTTCTATGTGAAACCTATGGATGCACTGGCAACTATCCATCGTTTGCCGACAGAAAATGGATCGGCGATTGGCTTTACGTGATGGGTGTTAACTTCCTAAATCATCATCTGGTTCCGTACTCTATGTGTGGCAGAAGAAAGAGGGATTATGGCCTAAACTTCCATTGGAGCCAACCCTGGTGGAAATATAACGGGATTCTGGAGGAATACTTCGCAAGGCTGAGCTACATGCTATCTAGGGGTAAACGAATAGTTAACGTGCTTGTTATTCACCCCATAGGCACCGCGTGGGCTCTATATTCACCATTAAACATGTCTAAGGTTGCAGAAATAGATGAATATCTTTCGAGTTTGTTGCGATCGCTGCTTTCCGCCCATATAGATTTTGACCTAGGGGATGAGATGCTAATGGAGAAATACGGCAAAATCGATGGTGAAAAATTACGTATAGGCAATATTCTATATAATGCCATTATTATACCTCCAAGTGTGACTTTGTCGAGCAAAACTGTAAAAATTTTGAAGGAATTTGCATCCTTAGGTGGCAAACTAATAGCTATAGATCCAACGCCATATCTAGTAGATGGTGAACCCAATGAAGAGATCAAGGATCTATTGAGCAAAGCTAAACTCCTTAAAATTATCGGAAAGGAGTCATTAGCCGCCGCACTTGAAGATATTCCTAAATCAATAACGATAGAAGGCGATGAAGATGGCGATGTGCTCTACCATTTGAGGGAAGATGAAGATGGGCGCATCCTATTTATAGTCAACACTAGCAGGGAAAGATCTCATGATTTAAGATTATCCGCAAATGGGGAATTTGGTGTTGAGATATGGGATCCAATGAGCGGAGAACAGAATTTTGAAAAATTCGAAATTAAAAATGGAAAAACCTTCTGGAGCATAAGGTTGGAACCTATAGGATCTAAAATGTTCGTTTTAAGACCAAATTTATCTGAAACTTTCAAAATTGAGCATTCACAAGTATTTGATAAAAAAGGAAATAAGATCTGCGAAGTAGCCCTCAACGGTCCATGGAGAATTAAGAGACTTAACCCAAACATTCTGGTCCTAGACTATTGCAGGTACAGGAGTAAGGGAGCATGGAGCGATCTTGTGCCAGTATGGAAAGCCCATGAGACTATAGTTCGAAAGGGACTGGGCACCGAGTTCAGGCTTAGATTCGAATTTGAATCTGACGTGGAATTCAAAAATAGAAAAGCATATCTAGTGATAGAAAAACCAGAGCGTTTCAAGATACATGTTAATGGCGTTAGCATTAATCCTGAAATGGACGATTTCTGGCTAGACTGGAACTTCCCAAAGATAGATGTTTCCAATCTTATGGGTAAAGGATTAAATACCATAGAGATAGAGGGCATTGTTGATTTAGAGCCGGAATTAGAAAACATTTACCTCTTGGGCGACTTCGCGGTTAAGATTGGAGCCAGGGGAGGTTCAAGGCTGGTAGAGGAAGTAAAGGAGGCGGAAATTAGAGATCTATGCGAAGCGGGATACCCATTTTACGCAGGCGAATTTGAGCTTGAGAAAGATGTGGGTTCTAAAATTCCAGAAAACGCTAGAGTTTTCTTGAGTTTTGAGGAATTTAACGCGGCATTAGCCATAATTTATGTCAATGAAAAAGAGGCTGGGAAAGTCATATTGCCGCCTTATGAGATTGAGATAACAGATGCCTTAAAGCGGGGATATAACAAAATAAAAGTAGTGTTGGTTGGAACTTTGAGGAACGCTCTGGGACCATTACATTACAAAGGCGGTGATCCGTCTTTCATAGGTCCAGAAACCTTTAGAGAGACAACAAATTGGACTGATGATTATGTGCTAAGACAATTCGGCGCAAAAAATGTCAAAATGCTTGTATTCGCATGATGAAAGTTTAGAGAAACTAGTGTAGCAATCAATAAAGGCAAAACAGTAAAGATGAAGATGTTGCAAATATTAGTACCATGTGAATTCATGTTGGAAAAAGGATTTAGAATTCCCCTTCATATTCACTTAAATCTTCAAATAAACCCTCAGCTAGGCTAGGTAAGTCTGGTGATGCTAATTTGATCAAATCATCCTTTCCCTCAGAATAGCCTGACGCTATCAGTATATCGCCAATCTCAATCCTCGTATCTAGTTTAGGCCTAATACATCGGCCTTTTCTTCGGATGGCAAGTATTCTCATTCCTGTTTCTTCTGGCAGACGAATCTCCCTCAGAGTCTTATTCACAAGCGGAGATTTATCGCTTACCCTAGCATACGCTATAGTCTCCTCCGCATCCATTATCGTCATCTTTAAAACTAAGTGAGGCTCGATTCCCCTAAGGATCACCTCCGCTATTTCGGCGGCTGCATCTGAGATTTTTTCAGCTGCAACCCCTAACCTTATTAATCCAAGAAGCCCTTTAGTCTCTTCCTCGCTAAATTCGCTTAATAAAACAAGCAGTTCAAAATTTGTATGCAACTTATCAACATACTCTTCGAGGCTGTTTACTTCCTCAGCTAGATCTTTGCTATTTAACAGAAGCGCGGAGTAGGCCAAGCTGATCATTAGCTCTGATGTGTCTTTAAGCTCGATGAACTGCTTGGCTATATCTCTGAAACGCTCCGTCTCATTTTTTCGTGTTTTCAAACGTTCTTCTATCCTCAAAGGTCCTACTTCAGCTTTCTCTCTAAACTCTTTAATGCCTTCTTGAACGCCACGCACAATGAAAATATCATTACTTTTAATCTGCTCTTCGTTTTCCGGATTTATTATCCAGTCCTTATTTCTACGAATGGCTATAACATCTATTCCCATACTAGCTAAATTTAAATCATTTATCTGTTTACCGACAATAGGCGAGTTTTCTGAGACTTTAATTCTTGCTAAGTGCTCCTCAACTCTCTCAAATATTTCTGCTACAATTGGATGCACGCCGATGTCTTGGAGAACTATGGCGGCTATGTCGCCAGCTGCATCTGAGATTTTATCAGCTGCTGAAGCAACCTTTGCAACGCCTGATAGAGCTTTAGCTTCATCAGCATCTCTTGCAGCTATCATTATTTCTATATCTAAGAGATAGGCAAGCATGTCCACGCGATCCTCAAGCTCTATCACATCCTCTGCGAGATCCCTATCATTAAATAATGCGGCTGAATAGGCTAAGTCGATCATTAACTCAGAAAGGTTCTTCATTTCTAGAAGCAATTCTCTGACAGATATGGGCTTATACTTTACTTTTTCTTTTTTACGCATTTTATTCGGTTCGCTCCCTCCAAGAATATTTTCGCTTAAGTTATTTTAAAACTTAACTCTTTTCGATGGTGATAATACGGAAACGCGGAATAAGTATTTTTCTTAGTTAATATATACTCTAAAGAGGAGGCGAACAACTTAATGCAATAAGAAGATCAATATTGCTATACATGTGGTTAGCATTGCATCTGTCACGGAAGTTTCTATAGGTATGACAAAATTATCTGGATCTAAACCGTTCTTGAAGGTTAGAATCGCTACTGAGTATGCTAATAAAATAATTATTGGAGAAACTAAGATAAAGGATATTATTGCTATAAAAAAAGATTTCACACTTCTATCAATTAGATACGCTATTGACCCGTAAATCGAATAATAGATAAGCCCTGAACACCATATTTGAGTTAAGTCGTAAAATTGCTTTCCAATATCACTTATTTTGGCTTTAACTAAACCTAAGTGAAGCCTTGTTGTAGTAATCGAGCCGAAGGAAGCTGCCACATCCCCGAGTGAATCTATGAGAGCTGGATAAATTATGAGTATCTCCTGTGCCTCCTCAAGTTGTTTTTCAATTTGAAGTAAGAAAAACCCCGATATCATTGCTATTAACGTTGCTATCACAACGGCTAAGAAGGATTCCCTTAAAGTCTTCCAATACTCGCTTTCATTCCTAAATCTGTAAGTGACAATGCAGAGCAAAAAAATTGCTATTAAACCTATTATATGAATTATAATATTGCCTGCAGCATTAAGCCAAAAAGCAATCATTAACGAAATCACATAGGATATTGTTGACAGTATATCTGCTATTGATGAACTGAATGGATATAGGACTATGTCCGGGTCTAAACCTCTCTTATAAGCAATGAATGCTACGATTGCTGTTGCAGGATTAATTAACCCTAGAGAAATTGCTTGAACAGCCAAACTTGTAAAAATTATTATGTTAAGTTCCTCTAACGGGGTGCTAGTGATCAGGAAGGCTATGAAACTTGTAAGCAGACCTATGAGCAGAGATAGGGCTAATTGCGAATTTAAAATAATGTAATAATACCTTGTATTTTTAGTTAAACTTGGATTTATTAGCCCTACATGGAGCCCGGTGCTGAGTCTTCCAGCTAGAATTCCATTTATAACCCCTTTTGTTGTTAGAATTGTTGGATATATCGCTATGGACCAGCTTCTGAACCTTACAAGGTTAGTGTAGAACATGGCGAATATTACTCCAGCGACAAGACCAAGAGGGGTATTGGAGAGCGAGAATATTGATTCCCAAAAAATTTTAAACCTTCTTCCAGCTTTTTCCCTCGCGTTCGATGTTTCTCTGTTTATTGCGCCGTTATCAGTCTCCATTACTCTCACTCATCACTTAATTTTTCGGAAAATCATCTTCTTCACCATCTGAGGTATCCCCGTTATCCATATGCCTCCCTTGTTAGCGTACCCTCAATAAAGGATTTTTAATGACTTTAAAATTAGAATCTGCTTTATAAATAAATTTTTGTATTTATTATGCGATGAGGAGGAAGAATATTTGTCGATTGTAAAGGATAAAGTTGTTCATTTGCTTGGACTTGTAGGTTCCTCAATCGCTTATATAGCCATAGGTTTATCAATTTATCTGTCACCTTGGTTTAAGTGGGAAAGTAATGCGCTGAGCGATCTTGGGCATGCACAAAGGAGTGGGGTTGCGCCCATATTTAATTTCGGCTTGTTAGCGTCCGGCTTCATAATAGCTATATATTCAGTTAAATCTCTAAGTAAATACGCTAAATACACAAGCATATCGCTAACATTTTCAGCTCTAATGCTACAGACGGTGGCAACATTTGATGAGATATATGGCAATCTTCATTTTCTAGTATCCATACTATTTTTTGTTTCTATGGGTTTCTCCTGCTTCATATACTCTTTAGAGAAGAAATCTATTCTGGGGGCTCTAGCCTTTACAGTAGGGTTATTATCTTGGATGCTATACTGGGCTGGTTTGTATAAAGCTGGCGTTGCCGTGCCTGAAATAATATCGACGGTAACGGCTACTCTATGCATTATTCAATCAACGTTAAAAATTCTAAACATTCATGAAAACAAATCTGCTGACATGTGCGATCATATCGGATCTACTTCACGTCAGTAACATGAGCGGATGCCTTAACATGAGCGTCAAAAATTTTTAAGTTTTCCACATATCTCATTATATTAGGTAGGTTTCGAAAATGATTGATGTAGCCAGTTTCGGCGAGCCAATGGTTGAATTCTGCGCTACGGATGTTGGCAGGATTAAGGATGTCTACATTTTCAGAAGGGGCTGGGGCGGCGACACCTCAAATTTCATAGTTGCAGTTGCAAGGCTGGGTGTGAAAGCTGGCTATATCTGTCGGATTGGAAATGATGAGTTCGGGAAATCATTCTTAGAACTATGGCATAACGAGGGCATAGATGTCTCCCAAGTAATTATTGAGGAGGGAGGGTTCACAGCTGTGTACTTCATATCTCTCTTACCGGGCGGCGGGCACGATTTCACTTATTACCGTAAAAATTCTGCTGCAAGCCATTTTTCCCCATCAGACTTGAACCCAGATTATTTAAGCGGAATAAAAGTTTTTCACTCAAGCGGCATATCAATGGCCATCAGCGAGAGCTGTAGAGAAACTGTTTTTAAAGCCGTTGAGATCGTTAAGGCTAATGGTGGAATATTTAGTTTTGATGTGAATTTCAGACCGAAACTTTGGCCCCCTCAAATAGCTAAGCCTTACATCGAGAAGATTATGGTTAAAGCCGATCTAATTTTCATGAGTAAGGAGGATGCAAGTTTACTTTATGGTGATACAGAAACAGACAAGATTATTAAGAGGATATATTCATTCGCTAAACCTAAGGTTTTTGTTATAAAGATGGGTGGAGAGGGCTGCTTAATATTAAATGACAAAGAAAAAATCGATGTTCCGAGCTTTAAAGTCAATGTTGTTGACACGACAGGGGCAGGCGATGCTTTCGATGGGGCTTTTATCGTGGGGCTGCTTGAAGGCAAGGCTTTAGAAGAGATTGGAATATTTGCAAATGCTGTAGGGGCTTTGACTACTACGGCTTTGGGTGCTGTTGCCCCTATACCTAGAAGAAGGGACGTTGAAGATTTTCTACGCAGTTTTAAACCCTAAGATATTCTTTTATAACTTGCAAGAATGGCTTACCTTTCCTTATTTCTTCAGATTCTCTTTTTTCCAGATCATCAATTTTCTTAGCCCTTTCCAGAATCTCTGAAACTTTATCCTTAGGTATCACAACTATTCCATCCTCATCTCCAACGATTATGTCGCCGGGATTTATGATTACGCCGCCATACTTTATTGGAACATTGACGGCTTTAACTTCAGTTCTTCCAACTGACGTGTTAGGTGACAAAAATCGGTAAAAGACCTGAAAACCCATCTCTTTAATCTCTCTAAAATCTCTAATTGCACCACACATCACGGCGCCCTCTAATCCTCTAACCTTAGATGCAAGAGCCATTAATCCACCGAAGAGAGCTATATCGCATGCTTCACCACCATCCAAAGCCCTCACGAGAACGGAGCCTTTTTCGGCATTATCTATCGCTTCCATAGCCTCAAATGGAATGACTCTTCTATTAGAATAGCAATCCTGAATTGTAACCGCCGGACCAGCGATTCTAATGCCCTCTAAAACGTAGTTAAAGTGCATGTTTAACGTGCCATTTAAACCAATCTGGTTTAGAGCGTCAGATAATGATGCAGTAGGGATTTTTTTAAGTTCCCTAATACATTCTTCAAGGAGCATATATTTCACCAACGGTCTTTTCATGTATGTTGAAGATAATTCTTAAGACTTTTGGTTATTTCAGAAGCCTGGAACAGCATTACATCTCATATTTCAGTAGAAACTTTAAGCTTAACGGATGATAAAATAACTGGGATTTTATAGATTTTCACGGCGAAAAATGAGAAAAATGCCTTATTTGGGGTTATCCGTCTCACCGTCATATTAGGACGATTAGACGCGTATCTATTTGCCCGACAATTTAACCTGCTTGATTTTTACCCATGGGAAGAAGAATCCCTTGCCGATCGTTCGCCCTTCCTTTGAGATCAATTCAATATTTCTGTAAAGATCGATTATAATATGTCCTCCAGCCATTAGATTTTTAACAGGATGTCTTTTTTCGCCATTTTCTATTAGGAAGCCTTCATCGATTGTTGTTGAAAACTCCCCTGAGACCATGTTAGGTGGAAATGATGCATTTATGACTAGGATGCCCCTCTTAGTTTCAGAAATCATTTCCTCCAAGGAACTATCCCCTGGCTTAACTTTAATATTGCTCGGACCAGCCCCAACTTGTCCTCTATAGCCGCCTCTAATAGCATGTCCGGTTGATTCGATATTCATTATGCCTGCGGAATAGGAATTGTGAAGGAAAGTTGAAACTCTGCCCCGACTTATGACATTTAACGGCTTCCTAGGCACTCCCTCGCCGTCATATGTACTACTTGCTATCGCTCCTGGAATAGTTCCATTATCTCCTATTTCAAGAATTTCTGGAGATATTTGCTTACCTAAGAGTCCAGATGCAAAAGTTCTTCCTTTAACCGCCGACTCGCCAGATAATGCGGATAATAAAGCTGAAAATAATGAGCTGGATGATTCAGGCGATAGAATCAGGGGCAGAGAGCCGCTCTCCTCCTTTCTTGAGCCAAACTGTTCTATGGCTTTTTCAGCCGCTTTTTTACCGACCTTATAGAAATCTATCTCCGATAATGATATGGCAAGGTCAAATTCATAAGAACTTCCAACGTCATCGCCTTCTCTGTACACAGGCTGTAAGTAGGCTGAGGTAGATGTTTTCTCAGATTCAACAGAAACCCCTGTAGACGTCATTAAGCACCCCCTAGAGTAGTTTGCTCCAAACCCTCCCCAATACATTGCACCGCTACGAACGCTTTCAGCAGCATCGATCATGCCCTTAGGCATTCTGCCAGCATCCTCCAGCGTGAGGTTAACTATTTCCTCATCGCATAAGTCAGGAACCTCAGGAGCCTTTGAAGGACCGGGTATGCTCTTAAAGTATGGATCTGGCTGCGAGACCTTTGCGAAGCTTACTGCTTGATTAACTATCGCCTCCACGTCTGCATCTTCCAGACTTTGAGAGTAGGCTACGCCCATGCCTTTATTTTTGAAAACCCTAACGCCTATTCCAACATCTATTTGCGCTGAGGCTTCTTTTACACCTTTGCCCATAATATTCACGCTTAAAGATCTAGAGTACGAGGCAACTACATCATAAAAGTCAATGTCTAGTCTAGAAAGGATTCGTATTGCCTTCTCAACCGGTGTAACCAAGTCTACTCTCTCCATCTTTCAATTCACCTCCTCCCCCCAACAACTATCCCGTCAATTCTAAAATGCGGCGCCCCAGCATCCACATACATGCTTTGACCAGACTTACCGCACATTCCAGGCATATCCATCCTAAAATCCTTGCCAACTGCTTTCACGTTTTTAAGTGCCTCAAGAGTTAAGCCGCTTATGGCCACGTCTCTTAAATGCTCAGTCAACTCGCCCTTTTCTATTAACCATGCCTCCTCAACCTTACATGTAAACTGTCCCTTTTGAGATTCAACGTAACCATACTGAGAACCGGCCAAATAAACGCCGTAATCTATATCTTCAAGTATTTCTTCAAGGGTCAAATCTCCAGGCGCGAGATAAGTGTTAGACATACGCACGATAGGCGGATGATGATGCGACTGTGCTCTGGCGCTTCCCTCAGGTTTTCCCCCAATCTTTGCGACTGATTCTAGTGAATGCAAAAATCCTACAAGAACACCGTTGTTTACAAGTACATGAGGGTTCGCTTTTGTTCCTTCATGGTCATATATGAAGTGCCCAAAGCCTCGCCTCGTAGGATCATCAATTATTGTAACAAGATCACTTGCTATCTTTTGCCCCAGCCTATTAGCTATTATTGATTGCCCACTGAAGACCAGGTCACCTTCACTGTTATGCCCAAAGGCCTCATGAATAAATAGTCCGCCGACCTTGGGATCAACAACTATGGGGAAAGCGCCTCTAGGTGGCGGATGAGCGCTGAGGAGGCTAACAGCCCTCTTTGCGGCTTTCAAAGAGAATTTTTCAACCTCAATATTTTCAATAATCTCATAGCCAGCAACGCTTCCAACTCCCTCAAAACCATCCTGCATGTTATCGCCTTCTTTCGCTATGACTCTACAAAATACACGTGTTCTCGGCGCAACCTCCTCAATCAGCGTTCCAAACGAATTGCAGACGATGACCCTTGTTATAACATCTCCATAATAAACAAAGGTATCCTTAACTTTATCGCTGAAGTTTCTGGCAGCTCCCTCTATTTCAAGCATTCTCTTAACTTTCTCCTCCGGGCTCACATCTTCAAGCTTAATCTTTACATCATGTATGATCGTGTCAACTGAGGGTTTAACCTCAACTATTTTCGCCTTTTCGCCTGTCTGAGCGGTTATCGACTTTGCGCCGCCAATGGCGTCTTGCAAGGTTTTTTCAACATTCTGCCTCGTAGGTATATTTGTTGATGCAAAACCCCATCGGTCATTAACTATGACCCTTATTCCAATACCCCTTAAAATTCCCGAGGAGAGAGATCTTGCAATACCATTTTCGATGCTTACGCTATTACCTCTTTCTTCAAAGAACCTTGCCTCGCAGAAACTTGCGCCCTCATTAAGCGCTTTTTGAACAGTTAATTCTAGAAGATCCTTCAAAATTGGCACCTGCCGAGATACTAAATGAATAACGTTGGTATATAAGTATTTAGAGAAAAAAATGATTAAAATGTATACTTTTAGATTGGCGGAGGAATGAGTTTTCTTTGGTTTACTGGGATCTTTGACCACTTGATAAATTCCATACTGGGGGGCTCATTAATATAGAGGCTTCTTCTCATAGCCTCTAAAAGACTGTCTTCATTGCCTAAGAACTCCGCCGCAGTAAGAATTTTATGGTTTACGCTTAACGCGGTGGTGATTATCGGCTTACAGAATGATTCCCATTTTTCATCTCGAAGCACATGATGATCTAAAATGATGGTTGGAACCCGCTTTGCAAGAGCCGTTAAATTATCCATCGCCAAATCTATGCTTTTCCGATCCATTCTGAAGTCAGCGAGGTATATTGGCGGACCGCCTATAATGACCATTTGAGGTTTTTCATTAAGAATTATATTTAGGGTTTCCCGCGATATCGGTCCCTGAACGTCCGGCGCGAAGAGAAAACATTCATCTTCATGTCTAATTATAGATATTAAAACCCATCCTAGATCTGAACCTTCCGGGCCATGGAAGACCGGTCTGGAAAAGGAGATCAATGTTCCTCCGAATACAAAGGTTTTCCCATCGGCTACCTCAAGCCTCTTAGCATGTTTTCCACTAGTCTTAGCGAATAGCCATCCGCGACGCCTCTGACTAAAGTTGGCGTTAGCCCTATAATTTTTGGCCAAAACTATTTTTCCGCCATAAATTTTCTCAGCTATTTGAGCAGAGCACCAATTATATGCCCAATCAGTATATGAGGGCGTATGATGATCAAAATGGTAGTGGCTGACGGTTATAACATCTGCTTTTTCAGCAAATTTGAGAATCATCTCTCTCCTATTCTTAAGCGCCATATATTCTCGGGGGTGAGGTGAAAAACCATATCGGTTTGGCCCCAGCGAGACGCCAGCGTCCAGGAGAACTCTTATGTTTGGTGTTTCAACGTAGGTGCACATAGACCTGACGCCTAAGCTTTCAGAGGCTATTGGCAGAACCATTATTTTATTAAGCGTACTCATCTAAACACCATGTTGCAAGCAGTCAGCAATTTCTCGGCAAGGGCTCCTATGTTATTTATTGAACCCATTGAATATAGGTTTAATGGATTTTAGTGGGCTCCAAACTCAAGATCCACATCACGGATAAGATAGTTTCAGAAGGGTCAGATCTGTCATCGCCCACCAAAAATATTTCTGAGAGGAAAGAATATTTAAGCGCAGCTGTCCTCAAAAAGCGTTCAAGTAAATTTATTTTTATTTTTAATGAGAAAGATTTTTAAGGATTACATCAATCATTAGGCATATATTTAAATGGGTGAGTAAATGTCCCATTGTCCAAAATGCGGCATAAGGCTGCCTGAGGATGAGGATGCCAGGTTCTGTCCAAACTGCGGTGCACCTATATCTCGCATTATAAAGTCTAGAGAGGCAGAGATCTATTGGACCGGTAGTTTGAAAAGCAGAGTCCTGGTATTTCTGGTTGTATTTATCCTTTGCATAGGTATAACGCTTATTGGCGCATTAACAAGAATTGAACGCTCCGAGGCAAACGAAATAATGCAGGAAATGAGTAAATTGGAAGATGTTATAAAGTCATCCGATGCCCAAATAATCTTGGCAATAATCTTTGGCAATAATCTCCTTCACACTTTAATAATGTTTATTCCCATAGCTGGTCCATGCTGGGGCACCTATGTTCTTTATAATACCGGAAAGGTCTTCGCCGCATACAGCATCATCTCTGATGCGGGTCCAGTAACTCTTTTTTCAACAGTTTTTATTCTTCCGTTTGCATGGATGGAATATTTATCCTATACCTTAGCAATATCTGAAAGTTTATGGATGATATATGCTGCAATAAAACGTAATTTTAGAAATGAAATAATCGTAGCGACAGTTACCATCGTCCTATGTAACGTAATTCTCCTTCTAGCCGCCCTAGTGGAAGTCGCCCTGACGCTTTCTTTCTAACCTTAGAATTTTGCTGAAACACAATGAAAATTGAAAGCGTATTCATTCAGTTTTAGCATAATAAGATATAAACTCCTTTTATATTTCTTAAACGTAATTATTTTAGCGGAACAAGCAGTTTTAAGGTGTTCGGTTTGAGCTATGAAATGTGGACTGAGAAATACAGACCACGTACGTTAGACGAAATAGTTGATCAAGAAGAAATAGTCAGCCGACTTAAAAGCTTCGTTAAGGCTAAAAATGTCCCACACTGCATATTCGCCGGGCCGCCGGGAACTGGAAAAACTA
The DNA here is from genome assembly GCA_018396435.1 of Candidatus Bathyarchaeota archaeon. Lineage (GTDB taxonomy): Archaea > Thermoproteota > Bathyarchaeia > Bathyarchaeales > DTEX01 > DTEX01. The sequence continues at coordinate 8,325 of JAGTRG010000008.1, read as the reverse complement.
CAGCCGCCCTCTGCTTAGCACATGATCTTTATGGTGAAAACTACCGCGAATACATAATGGAGCTTAATGCTAGTGATGAGAGGGGCATAAACGTTGTTAGGGAAACTGTTAAAACCTTTGCTAGAACAAAGCCTATGGGTGAAGTGACGTTTAAGATACTTATTTTGGATGAGGCGGATAACATGACGGAGGATGCCCAGCAAGCTCTAAGGCGCACGATGGAGCGCTATAGTGAAACTGCGCGTTTCATATTGATAGCCAATTATAGTGGTAGAATAATTGAGCCTATACAATCGCGCTGTGCTCCCTTCAGGTTCACTTACTTATCCCGTGAAGCAGTTATAGAAAGAATTAGGTATATCTGTAAAGGGGAAAACATTAAGATCTTAGATGATGGTATAGAGGCCGTTTTGGAACTCAGTGAAGGCGACCTCAGGAAGACCGTGAATATTCTTCAGACAGCCGCCTCGCTTGGTAAGCCTATAAATGCTGAGGTAGTTTACTCGGTTGTTGGCAGAGCTAACCCGTATGATGTTAGAGAGATGATGTTGACAGCTCTGAATGGTGACTTTATAGCGGCGAGAAGTAAGCTAAAGGAGCTAACTCAAAAATATGGGCTTACGGGAATAGACATAATAAAGCAGATTCATAACGAGATTTTCAGACTTAACGTGCCTGATAAATGGAAGGTTAAATTGGCTGACATAGCTGGCGAAGTAGATTATAGGCTGATTCAGGGAGCTACCGATGAGGTTCAGCTGAGCGCCATGTTAGCCAAGCTTGTTGAGGCAGGTTATGAAATAAAGAGAGGTCTATAAGTGATAAGCGAACCTAGGTGTTTTCATGTCATCAGGAACCACTTTTATTCCATGGATCCGGAAGTATAAGCCTAAATCGTTGTCTGAAGTCGTAGGCAATGAGGAAGCTAAAAGAAAGATAATTGAGTGGATACGCTCTTGGGAAAAGGGCGCTCCCGGGAAAAGAGCTATATTTATTTATGGTCCACCGGGCGTCGGTAAAACCGCCGCTGTTGAAGCTTTAGCAAATGATTTAAACATGGAGGTAATTGAAAGTGATGCTAGCACCTATAGGACTGAGGAAGCCGTCAAGCGCTTCGCTGGCAGAGCCTCGCAGTACGGCTCGCTCTTTGGAATGAAGAGGCTCATAGTTTTCGATGAGCTGGACGGCATAACCGGTTCGGCGGATCATGGCGGTCTTAGGGAAATAACTGAGATCGTGAAAAGCAGTAGAGTTCCGGTGATACTCATAGCTAATGATGCATATGACCCTAGATTCGCAGTTTTAAGGAACTATTGTCTCTTAATTGAGTTTAAGAAGCCATCTAAGAGTGAGGTTATGAGGCACTTGGCAAAAATATGTGCTAAAGAAGGAATAAATGCTGACGAGGCTGCATTAAAATTTATAGCGGAGAGAAGTGGTGGAGATGTTAGATCAGCCGTAACGGATCTTCAAGCTTTAGCCCAAGGCAAGACTAGATTGACGTATGAAGATGTCGCCTGGCTTGCCCCGAGGGATCGGAAGGAGGAAATATTCAACGTTTTAAGAATGATCTTCTATGCGAAAGATGCCTCCTCCGCAAAAACAGCTGTCAACATGGCGGATGTTGATTTAGATATGCTCTTCGAATGGATATATGAGAATATACCCTATCACATAAAGAACCCGCATGAGCTGGCAAATGCAATGGATATGCTAGCTAAATCTGATGTCTATCGTAGAAGGGTTAAGGAGACTCAGGATTGGACTTTTCTAAGATACGTCATAGATTTAATGACGGCTGGTGTTGCTTCATCATGGAGTAGAAAAAGCGCAGGGTGGACCCCATTTAAGTTTCCGGAACGCATAAAAAAAGCGTCAATCTCAAAAGAAGAGAGAATGCTTCTCTCTGAAATAAGCAGAAGAATTGGAAAGAAGTGTCATTTATCATCCTCACGCGCAGTAAGGGAAGTTCTGCCATATTTACGTGTAATCTTTCAGAGCAACCCAGAAATGGCTAAAGAAATAGCACGATGGTTAGACCTAACTGACGAAATGGTTGCATATATCTCCCGGGAGCAATAGCCTATTCGCGTGCATGTCTTATTATATGTCCAGCTTCTGGAAAAATTATTTCTTTAAGCGCTATAGATATGCTGTGCGGTGAGCCGGGTAGGCAGAATATTACTTTTCCTCCAATTACGCCAGCTATTGAACGCGTCAGAACTGCTGCTGAACCTATTTCCCGATAGCTTAATGCTCTGAATATTTCACCGAAGCCCTGCAGTTCTTTCTCAAGCAGTGGTTGAACAGCCTCCACTGTTACATCCCTCGGGCTTATACCTGTTCCACCCGACGTTATTATGACGTCTACTTTGCGCGACTTTATTGCTCTCATGACCGCTTTCTGGATTTCCGCCTTATCATCAGTAACTATTTTTCGCAAAGTCACCCTATGCCCGTTCTCCCTAAGCATTTTAATTATTAAATCGCCTGATGGATCATTTAGTTTTCCTGTTTCAACGTACTCTTTATATCGAGATGTACTGCATGTTATAATCGCGAAGTTTAGGCTTTTTGGTGCATCAGCCTTATGTTTAACCGCCGTTTCGCTCAAGTTCATTCTTCACCTTTTTGATAACTCTTATATTTTGAATTAACGTGATGGGATATTGTCCTTCAGCATCCTTCTCATATTTCTTAACCATGTCCCAAATTGTGAGCAAAGCTGTTGCTGTAGCCACCAGAGCCTCCATTTCAACACCAGTTTTGGCTTTAGCCTTGACAGTTGATTCAACTTCAACGGTGTTCTCATCCACAATCTTGACTTCAATATTTACATTAGTTAGAGGTATTGGATGACATAATGGTATAAGCATCGAGGTATTTTTCGCAGCTAGAATCCCAGCTATCTTAGCTGTGTAGAATGGATCCCCCTTTTCCACCCTTCTTTCTCTAATTAATCTGACTGTTTCGGATGTAAGCCTTATTTGCCCCTTTGCCGTTGCCTCGCGGTGAATTTCGGGCTTAGGCGTTACGTCAACCATGGACATTTTATGGCGCACGCTCAGCACTGCAAATTAGTCGTCTTACTGAGCTAGGTCAGTTTCTTGTCTCTCCTGCTGGAAAACCGAGGCTTCCTCCTGAAATCTATCCATCTGTTTCAGCAGATCCATAATTGCCTGCTCAAGAATCGATATGCGAAGCCTTAATGTTTCCATGCTCCTTTTTAAGTGTTCAAGTTTTACATAAACCGTCTCAGGAACTGAAACCCTAGATATGTACTCTTTTGCCTCATATACTTCTCTAAGTTTTAAGAGTTCAAGAATCCCCTCGGAGGGTTTTTCCGAGATATCTCTTGCCATCTCGATGAACTCCTGACTTTCAGTGACGGCCCCTCTAAGATGCTCTAACGCTTGTTTAGAAGCTCCATATGGGTCAGCTGGCTTCTGTAGGGTTTCCTTGAAACTATTTAACGGTTGAAGGAAAGCCCTAAATTTTCTCCTTATTGACGGAGCTCTTTCCGGCCTAAGGAACAACATCCTATCTCTAATTTCCTCAGCCAAATTTCTTAAGGCGCTTACGAGTCCCTCAGACCTTGTCCATAATTCTGCAGGTGGAAGTTTCTCGTATGTAACATTTGCCAAAATCTCGCTAGAAATCTTCTGAATTAGATCCTCAAGATGAACTATTTTTGATTCTAAATCTTTGATCATTAACATACTACCACTACAAACTATGATTAGCTTATTTAAATAAAAATATTTTTTGAATTCCGAAAAAGCCCGTATATTGGCGATAATTAAACGAAAAGTATATAAAAGGTTTTTATTTGAGTATTATGGTGCATTTAATATTAACTATGGAAAGGTGATATTGATGGCTGCTGGTGTATCTGCTGGTGCATCTGCTGGGGGGATTCCTGTATTAATATTGAAGGAGGGCTCAACAAGATCTAGAGGCAAGGATGCTCAGCACAATAATATTATGGCTGCTAGAATTATCGCTGAGGCGGTCAGATCCTCGCTTGGTCCCAAAGGTATGGATAAGATGCTTGTTGATAGCCTTGGCGATGTGACGATTACGAATGATGGGAAGACAATCTTAGATGAGATGGAGGTTGAGCATCCGGCTGCTAAGATGATGGTTGAGGTTGCTAAAGCACAAGATAAGGAGGTTGGCGATGGAACTACAAGCGTCGTGGTTGTTGCCGGTGAGCTGCTGAATAGGGCTGAGGAGCTACTTAACAAGAATGTTCATCCAACAGTCATAATTGAGGGGTACAGAAGAGCCGCTGAGAAAGCTCTTGAAACCTTGGAAAATATTGCAATAAAAGTTGATCCAGCCGATAAGGAGTTTCTTAAGAAGGTTGCTATGACATCCATGGCAAGTAAAATCGTTTCAGAAAATCGTGAGCAGCTGGCTGAAATATCCGTTAACGCCATACTTCAAGTTGCCCAGAAAGTAGGCGACCAATATAAGGCTGATTTAGACGATATTCTAGTGCAGAAGAAGCACGGCGAATCTGTAAGCGATACAAAGCTTATTAACGGCTTACTCATAGACAAGGAAGTCGTTCATCCCGGAATGCCTAAACGCGTTGAAAAGGCTAAAATTGCGCTTTTAGACTGCCCACTAGAAATCGAAAAAACAGAGTTTGACGCTAAGATAAATATTGAAAGTCCAGAGCAGATGGAGGCTTTTCTACGTGAAGAAGAAAGCATGCTTCGGAGCATGGTTGATAAAATTGCTGCAACTGGCGCAAATGTTGTTATCTGTCAGAAGGGTATTGATGACATGGCGCAGCATTTCTTGGCCAGAAGGGGAATTCTGGCTGTTAGGCGCGCTAAGAAGTCCGATATGGAGAAGCTTGCTAAAGCCGCTGGCGGAAGAGTTGTAACAAATCTTGAAGACCTATCTGAGAGGGATCTTGGCTATGCCGATCTTGTTGAGGAGCGTAAGATAGGCGACGATAAAATGGTATTTATTGAGGGCTGCAGGAACCCACACGCAGTAGCTATATTGATCCGTGGAGGAGCTGAACGTATTGTTGATGAAGCTGAAAGATCTGTCCACGATGCGCTTTGCGTTGTCAGAGATGTTGTTCAAGAGCCAAAGATTCTAGCTGGCGGAGGGGCGCCAGAAGTAGAAGTTGCCAATGTTCTTAGGGAATATGCCCAATCATTACCAGGCAAGGAGCAACTGGCTGTTCAAAGCTTCGCAGAGGCTATAGAGTCCGTTCCAACGGCTTTAGCTGAGAACGCTGGTCTAGATCCGATTGATGTACTATCTGAGCTTAGGGCAAAGCATGAAAAGGGTGAGACTTGGGCAGGCATCGATGTTTTCTCTGGTAAGGTTAGGGATATGCGTGAACTGGATATCTATGAACCGTTAGCTGTTAAGAAGCAAATGATTAAGTCAGCTACAGAGGCCACAACGATGATACTAAAAATAGACGATGTTATTGCGGCAGGCAAGATGAAGGCTCCTAAGACGCCTAAAGGTCCAGAAGGCTACGGTGGAGAGTTCGAGTAAAAATCCATTCAACAGGCCATTTATTTATCCAAATTTTTCCACCCACATTATTTTTTATTTGATGATTTATGGTTAGGGAGATCTTTGAGGTTTCTGAGCCTATTCCACTTCTAGGCTGTATTGCCTTCGGTTTAATCGATAGAGGTACAAATATTATTCAAGTTCGCCCAATCACAACTTGCACACTTTCATGTATATTCTGCTCTACCGATGCTGGGCCAAAGTCTAGGTGTAGACGAACTGAATATATTGTTCCCTTAGATTATCTCATCGATTGGTTTAAGAGCATTATCGCCTTTAAGGGCGAACGTGGCATAGAAGCACATATTGATACTGTTGGTGATCCGATAACATATACGAAAATAGCCGACATGGTTTCTTCCCTAAGTCAAGTTAAAGGTGTTGAAATTGTTTCAATGCAGACTCATGGCCCAACGTTGACTGAAAGGCTTCTTGATGAGTTGTCTGAGGCCGGACTAACGAGGATTAATCTCTCACTTGATGCCATCGATCAAGACTTAGCTAGGAGGCTTTCAGGAACAGAATGGTATAACCCCTCTAGGATTGTTGATTTAATGCATTACATAGTTTTTAACACAAAGATTGATTTGCTAATTGCGCCAGTCTGGATTCAAAGCTTAAACGATTCTGAAATACCAAAGATAATTAAACTTGCTAAAGATTTAGGTGCTGGAAAAAAGTTTCCACCAATAGGTATTCAAAAGTATCTAGTTCACAAGCGTGGAAGAAGAGTAAGGAACGTTAAACCGATGCCGTGGAGGAAGTTCTACGATCAGCTTCGGCGTTGGGAAAGTGAGTTTAACGTCAAACTTATTCTAAGCCCAAGCGACTTCAGCATACATAAGCGCAAAGCGATTCCAACTCCATATAGGCGCTCTGAAATTATACGGGTTGAGGTAGTAGGTCCAGGATGGCTTAGGGGTGAGGCGCTGGCTATAACTGAGAGGCGCGATAGAAGCGTAATGCTTGTGAACGCTGAGAAAATTCCAATCGGAACTAGACTTAAAGCGCGCGTAATATCTAACAAAGACAATATTTTTGTTGCCAAGCCTATCTGAACTCTTTATTTCAAGACTGGGCTATTTGAAGACTGTAATATTAAATCAATGTGGATGCGCTGATAATAATTTTCTTTGATCCTAGAAGGTTTTTAATAGTAGTTTCTTTAAATATTTTTGTTTATGAGAACATTTATTCCATCTCATTCTCCTAAATCTTGCCAATTTTTCATAATCTTAGCAGCAGAATACTCGAAACAGATAAATGGCTCCTGGATCAGCTTATAGTTTGGGATGATGCAAGGCGACGGCGCGGAGCCCACTTTATGAGGTGGGCTGTGACGCCTATTAAATGACTAACCTCCGCTGACCAGAAATAGAAATTTTGGCTTTATTTATTTTTGAGGATGCTAAATCTTTTTAGGGTGACTACATCTCTTAATTTTATCTATAGATGATTAAATGGATAAGTGAATCGGAGGTTTAAAGTTGAGGCCTAAAGTTATTGTTTCATCCGGCATAAGAACTGATAATCCAGGGCTCTTTGAGGAGGAACTGAGCGGTATAGCAAATGTTTTCTTCAGCACATTTAGGAGGGATGAGACCCCTCCTGAAGAGATTAGGGATGCTGACGCAATGATACTGGCCTTAGAGCTGATTGATGAGCATGTTCTCAAGTATTTTCCGAAACTGAGGATTATTGCGAGATATGGTGTTGGCTATGATACGGTTGATGTTGAGGCTTGTACGAGAAGAGGAATATATGTAACCTATACGCCTGGAATTCTATCCCATGCAGTGGCTGAGCTAACTATAGGATTGATGCTCTGTCTTTCCAGAAGGCTGATTCAGGCGGATAATTACGTGAGAACGGAATGGGCTAAGCCTAAAAAGCCGATGCTTCCTATGGGCATGGACCTATATGGTAAAACGCTGGGAATAGTTGGGCTTGGACGGATAGGGTACGAAGTTGCCGTTAGAGCCAAAGCTTTCAATATGAAAATAATGTATAATGATATAGAACGTAAATATGAAGCAGAGAAGGTTCTAGAAGCCCGGTATGCGGATTTGGAGACCCTTCTAGGGGGTTCAGACTTCGTATCGATACATGTTCCTTTAACTTCTCAGACGAGGGGGCTCATAGGTGAAAGGGAACTTAGGCTAATGAAGCGAACAGCCTACGTGATCAACACTTCGAGAGGGCCAGTTATAGATGAGGACGCGTTATGCAGAGCCTTAAGAGAGGGTTGGATAGCGGGGGCCGGTTTAGATGTATTTAGCAGGGAGCCTCTTCCATTAAACAGTCCGCTTATTGGCATGGAGAATGTTGTGTTAGCGCCTCATGTGGGAACGTATACCAGAGAGACCCGAAAGGCTATGGCATTAATGTGCATAGAGAATGTTCGGTCGGCGCTGAGCGGTGAGATTCCGCCAAACTTAGTGCCGGAGCAGAAGGGGAAAATATTTGAAAGGGGCCGTAATTAATTTAATTTTCATTTTTAGGAACAAAATGTTGAAAAGTTCGATTTAGTTAAATTTTCTTGAGGTAAAAACAATGGTTATGGAAGACTTCAATTTACTCATCTCAACATTTAGGGGAAACGAGAACAACGCTTGTTCAGAAATATGGTTTCTTCTAGGAGAACTCGGCGATAGAGAAGCCATAGTTGATAGGACGGAGGTTTCGGGGTTAGTGGTTGCAAAAACGAACCTAGATCCATTTAAAGCGATAGAGGGTTTAAGGGGCATACTTAAGGAGAGGCCTTGGGAGTTT
>JAGTRG010000074.1 GCA_018396435.1 Candidatus Bathyarchaeota archaeon | reverse complement strand
CTCAAGCTTTGCGAGCTTAATCAGCGTCTCGCGCCCAATCTGGGAGACATCCGTCTGAGACTCTATTTCACCAAGCACTTTTTGAACATTTGGGTCTTCATTGCTTAAACTATCAGCTGAATCGAAGATTTCAGATAGCGGTACTGGAATAACGGTTTGTTTGAAACGCTCAACTAGGACCGCCTCATTAAAGATGCATGTTTCAAAAGGTCTAGGTCGGGGACCAACCTGCCCAATTCTTGCACCTATAAATCCCTTGAAAACTGCGCATACCCGAACGAAGTTTTCAACAGCCTCCTTAAACTCTCCTTCCTCCGGAAAGATTATTCCAGCAAACAGGAAAGGTATTTTCCTACGGTAAAGCCCGGAGGAAATTGACAGCGTTCCGCAGAAGGAGTCTGAGAGCCTTTTTCCCTCAGGAGTGAAGGGTCCCTCCTTAGTGCCGAACAATAGGATTGGCTTATCTGAAAAGGCGCTTGCAACCATTAGAGCCGGGACTTCCTCTCCAAAAGTCATCGTTCCAATTATTACTCCGTCCACGTTGTTCTCTTTAAATAGCTGAATGGTTTTATCAGCGTCCTCCTCGTCTGAGACAAGCCCCTTCTTAGTTACGTTTTCATCTGGAACTATGAGCTCTAGCCCCTCAATGCTTGAAAAAGCATTAATGCAGCGTTTACGCATGCTGATGGCCCAGTTTTCATCGAAGATGCTTCTGTGAGATGGGACGAAACCGATCTTAACCCTGAAATCTTCCTTTTGAAGCATATTTCCTCACCGCTTTACCCAATTAATTCTTAGATGAAAGATCTTTTAAGCCTTAGCAAATCAACTCGATTATTTATACTCATTCCAAAAAATCTTTATGGAACGGGCTTTATCCGTGTAAGTTGAAATAAACATTCCATTAAAGGGAGATCGATAGAAATAAATCTGCTAAAAGCCTTAATATATTACGTCGAGTTCAACAGCGAAGAATTAAGGTGATTGGGAAATGGTTAATATAGCGGTTAAGTGGCTTGGGCATGCTAGCTTCCAAATAACGGCTGATGGTAAAAATATTTACATCGATCCATATGAGGGCAAATATTTTGATAAGGCGGATATAATTTTGGTGACGCATTCTCATTTCGATCATTGCGATACATCGAAGATTAAGGCAGCGCGCAGAGACAACACGTTGATTATCGCCCCCGCTGAATGCGCGTCAAAAATAGGTGGAAAAGTTAAGGCGATTAGGCCGGGTGAAAAAATAAGTGTAGATAACATAACCGTTGAGGCAGTCCACTCATATAATGTGAGACGCTTCAGATCTCCGGGAAACCCCTTCCATCCCAAGGGTTTTGGCGTTGGCTATTTAATAACCATAAATGGCAGAACGATTTATCACGCTGGGGACACAGACTTCATCCCCGAAATGAAGGATTTAAAGGATCGAAAAGTTCATTTAGCCCTATTACCGAGCGGAGGAACATATACAATGGATAATCCGGAGGCGGCTGAGGCGGCTATAGCGATAAACCCCGAAGTTGCAATTCCAATGCATAGATGGGACACTGATCCTGAAGAATTCAGAAGAAAAGTTGAATCATCCTCAAAGATTAAGGTTGTTCTTCTAAAGCCCGGTGAAAAATACGAAACATAAGCTAAAAAGGGAAGGTAAAAAATTTATCCCGCAAACAGATGGTTAGATGCGCTCAGGAATGAATACATCAACTGATGAGATAAAATTCTTTAGTGAAAAAACTGGAAAATTCTATAGGCTTGTTAAAACTGGCACTTGGCCGTATCTTGAGGTGTCTGGTGTACGCATGCATAGGGCTGATACTGTAGATCCGAAAACCGATGCCCTTCTGAAGATTAGAGCCCTTGGGAAAATCTACGGCGTTATCCTTGACTGCTGCACAGGTTTAGGCTATACGGCTACTCTAGCAGCTAAAATGAAAGAGGTTAGGAAAGTTATAACCATCGAGAAAGATGAGAATGTGATTCTGATAGCCAGGCAGAATCCGTTTTCAAGAGATCTCTTTGAAAATGAGAAGATTAATCTGATAATTGGGGATGCATTCCAGGAGGTGCAAAAATTTGAGGATAAATACTTCAACTTCATCATTCACGATCCGCCAAGAATAAGCATAGCTCCGGAACTTTACTCGCTGGAATTTTACAGGCAGCTCTTCAGGGTTCTCAAAGATAATGGAAGGCTTCTGCATTATGTTGGCAGGCCGGGAGCAAGGCAGGGAAAAAACTATTTGAGGGGGATAATTGAACGCTTGAGGCTTGCAGGGTTCGCTAGGATTAGAAAAATCGAGTATGCCCTAAGCTTGGTGGTGGAGAAATAGCGATAGGTTAAAGGATTGGGGATCGGCAAATCCCGGATGAAGGCTTGACAGCTTGTCAAATAGAAGTATGTTCTGTTTCTCGGCAATCTGGTTCTATCTGGCTAATTAAACAAAGTTTAAGATGATGTTAAGGATTAATTAGCTGTGAAAGGACATGAATATATTTATTCTTGGTCCGGCTGGTTCAGGTAAAAGCTTGTTGGCGAAGAATTTCTCATCATACTTGACCAATGAAGGTTATGTGGTTAGGATTGTTAATTTAGATCCGGGTGTTCTAGATCCAGGCTATAAGCCGGATTTCGATATTAGGTCTAATTTCACAGTTGAGAGCATAATGCGTGAGGAAAACTTGGGTCCTAATGGGGCTATTCTTGAAGCCATGAATCGGCTTGCCAAGATGGCTGTTCCCAGATTTGAGGGTTCAGATTATGTGATATTTGATACTCCAGGTCAGCTGGAGCCGTTTCTTTTTAGAGAAGCCGGTAGAATAATAGTTAGCGGGTTTCCGGATAGATGCTGCCTTTTCATCGGGGATCTTCCCGCATTAAAAGGGAACCTTCTAAGCTTCTATCTTTATGCTTTAACAGCATACTGCGCTCTTGAGACTGAAACTATAGCGGTCCTAAATAAAGCGGACCTTCTGGATCACGAAGAAATAGTTGGGATTAAGGAAGCCCTGAATGATCCGATGAAGATCCTTGCCAGAAAACCATCGAATCTGAGGGAGGAGATGGACATGGAGCTCCTAAAGGTATTGAGCTTCTTCTTCCCACCTAAGAGGGTTCCGCTTATATCGGCTAAAACCGGATTTGGATTCGATGAGATCTTGACAATACTTTATGAGATTAAATGCGCCTGCGGAGATTTAACTTAAAAGCAGTAAAATGTTGGAAGTTGCTGGGAGAGGAAAATAATAAAAATATTATTCGTCATCTTAACATTTTTTAGGGTGAATAGTGTTGGATAAGCTGGGCGTTGGTTTCATAGGTTCAGGTTTCGTAGCGAGATTTCACACATTATCTTGGACCGGAATAAGGAACGCTGAGATAGCGGCCATATACAATGTTAGGGAGGAAAGTGCCCACAAGCTATCTAGGCTTGCGGAGTCCCTGGGTGTTGGTAAGCCGAAGGTCTACACGGATTTAAGGGAGATGCTCTCCGACCCGTCGGTTAATGCAGTTTGGATAGTTAACCCAAACTTTATGAGGCTTGAGGTTGTAAAGGCGATCGCTGAGGAGGCTTCGCAGGGCAAAACAAATATTGTTGGGGTGTGCTGCGAGAAGCCGCTTGCAAGGACTGTTGATGAAGCTGAGGAAATGGTTAGGTTGATCGAGAAGACCGGGCTTCTGCACGGTTACCTTGAGGATCAGGTTTTCGCCCCATCCGTTACTAGGGCTAGGGAAGCCATATGGAAGTACGGCGCCAAATATTCTGGGAGACCGTATTTGGCTAGGGCTGCTGAGGAGCATGGTGGGCCCCACTCGGCGTGGTTCTGGAACCCGCAGCTTTCCGGCGGCGGGGTTCTATTAGATATGACATGCCACAGCCTGGAGGCCAGCAGGTATATGCTCATAAATCCTGATAAGCCTAGGGATTCCCTGAAACCCCTGGTTGTTCAGTCGACGATTGCATCGCTTAAGTGGACTAGGGAGCCCTACTTGTCTAGGGTTAAAAGGGACTTCGGCGTGGATTATGGGCGGACGCCGGCTGAAGATTACGCCTTAACGCTTGTTGTTTATGAGGATGAGGATGGCAGCCTAGTTCTTTCGGAGGCAAGGACGTCGTGGAGCTTTGTGGGTCCCGGTTTGAGGCTTACTTTTGAGGTTCTAGGTCCGGAGTATTCGGTTACAATAAATAGTTTGCAGCAGGAGCTAAGCGTCTTCTTCAGTAGGAACATTAAGGCGCCGCCGACTGAGGAGTTTGTTGAGAAGCAGGCGGCTGAGCAGGGGCTTATGCCCATGATACCGAATGAGGCAATAACCTATGGTTATCAGGATGAGAACCGATATATGGTTGACTGCTTCCTTAAGGGCGCGCAGCCTGAGGAGAACTGGAGGGAAGGTCTTCTGGTGACGCAGCTCATGATGGCGGCGTACATGTCGGCTGAGAAGGGAAGGAGGATAAAGTTTAACCCTGGGGCTTTAAGGGGATATAAGCCTAAGGTTCATTTAGGCGAGTGGGAACCGAAATCTATAGTGGAAGCTGAGTAGCGCGCTTTTGCCTTAAATCCAGCCGGACGCTTGAGCTTTACTCGATAAGTGGAAGAATATCCTCAGTTATGTAGTCTATAAAGTCTTCAACTGGGCTTTTGCTGAAGAGGGTTACTACACAGTTTCTTGTAACCCCGATGACCATGCCTCTTCTCTGAACCTCGAAGACAACGTACCAGATTTTTCCATGCTTAAGATAATCCTGATAGAGGCTTGTGTCTGCAAGGTCTGAGCCGGCTAGGCAGAGCTTTTCAACGCCAGGTATGTCGACGTTGTCAAACCATATTAGTTTTGTCGCTTGCGGATTTGACTCATGTAAATTTTTGAGCTTATCATGGGGTATCTCAACTTCAAGTATGATGTTGGGTTTTATGAATAGAACCCTGCTCAGCTTGTTCGCAACATAGTTTGTCAGCAGCTTCTTTATACCTCTTGCTGTTGAGGGCGCCAAAACTATTAGGAAGAATTTATCGTTAAATCTTCGTATCCAGAATGGTGATTCCTCAGTCACCGGCATCTCAGCTATTTTACGCCTGTAGGGGCGGCTGCGAATAAAGTCCCTGCTGAACACTCCTGAGATTGAATTCTCATCCATTTTAAGATCTAAAATTTCCGCTGCTAAACTTATTTCTTCACCATTAACCGTCGTGTACGGTTCTTCCTCGCGGAAATGCTTAAGTTTTTGGGCTGCGAAACCCATATTGACCTCATCTTTTATCTGGA
>JAGTRG010000073.1 GCA_018396435.1 Candidatus Bathyarchaeota archaeon | reverse complement strand
TCACATGTTGGGCGCTTCACGTTAACGTCTTTTCTATTGAATATAGGTATGGATCAAAACACGATTATTGATTTATTTCGTAAATCATCTGATTTTAATGAGAGGATGACCCGCTACCAAATTGAGCATATAGCGGGTGAGAGGGGTTCTGGAACAAAGTATACTCCGCCTAAATGTGATACTTTGCAAACTCACGGCGTCTGTCCGGGAATGGACAATTTATGTAAGAGGGTTAAGCATCCATTAACCTACTATCTTAGAAAGACGAGAAGTATGGGAAAGTTGAGAGTGCGCGAGACTAATGGTGGAAATGGATAACTTAGCATTCATCCGAGAGAGGTTCTCGGAATTTTATGATAAAAATATTGATAGAGTTGAGGTTCCAAAGTCGATTGAGAGTAGGGAATTCGGCTTCACACTCTTCAAGGAGAATGTGATGGTTAGGCATAAGGGTTTTTTGAAGGCTGAGGACCTAAAAGAATTTATAAAAAGGAATGTTCCCTCAAATGTATACTACTCAGCAGCCTATTATAGTATGCCAGAGGCTAAGATGGATGAGAAGGGTTGGATTGGCTCAGACTTATTCTTTGATATAGATGCAGACCACATACCCACTGAATGCAATAAAGAGCATGATGTGTGGACATGCAAAAACTGCGGCTTAAAAGGTAGGGGCATAGCGCCGAATAAATGTCCTAAATGCGGAAACGAGAGTTTTGACGAGAGAACATGGCCCTGCGAAATATGCTTGGAAACAGCGAGGGCTGAAACAATGAAGCTCACAGACATGCTGACAAGCGACCTCGGCTTCTCAATTAAAGATGTAAAGTGTGCCTTCAGTGGGCATAGAGGCTACCATGTCCAGGTTGAGAGCGACGAGGTTCTTAGGTTAGATTCCGTAGCAAGAAAGGAGATAGTTGACTATGTGACTGGAACAGGAGTAGATGCAATCTTTCACGGACTTGAGGTAATTAGCAGCGGCAGAGTGAGAATGCTCACTGGCCCAGGTCTAGACGATTTTGGCTGGCGTGGGCGTGCCGCAAGAGGTGCATACGATTTTCTTCTAACCGCTACGGCCAGAGACTTAATAAGTCTAGGGCTAAGAAAAAATATTGTTGAAGAGATAATCGCGAACAGGGATGCTATACTTGAGAGCTGGAAAACAGTTGGACCATGGAATATCATAAAGGGCCTAGGGTTGGAGGGCTGGAGAAGAATAATACAACGTGGCATTACACTTCAATCCGCGAAGATTGACACCGTTGTCACAGTCGATGTTCACAGGCTTATACGTCTGCCGGGAACACTGCATGGAAAGACAGGTTTACTCAAAGTTTCATTCTCAGCAAGCGAGATCGAAGAGTTTGATCCACTAAAAGAAGCTGTAGCATTTAAGGGCGGAGAAGTTAAAGTATATGTTGAGGAAGCTCCAAAGTTTAGGTTAGGAGATGAAGTTTTTGGTCCATTCGAAAAACAGACGGCTAATTTACCCATTTCAGCGGCAATATTCCTCCTGTCCAAGAATGCTGGTAGGGTGATAAGTTAACATGTATGATGAACTTTTTGAGGCATGGAGAAAAGAGAGGGAGAACGTGGATTTACAGAGCCTCCCAAAAGATTTCTATGCTCGTCTAGCCGATTACGTAAGGAGAATACGCGAAGAAAGGCGTATGATGGATGAGGAGAGCCTCAGGGGCAAACTATTACAAAAGGAAGAGGAGAATGTTAAGAAAATGATTAATGATCTAGTTCACATGAGATACGAGAAAATTGCCCGCTTAACCGTTAAAAAAGAGATAGTATCCTCAACCGCTCTGACAGAGGAGGAAGAAAATTTATACAATGGTTTATCAAGCCAATTAGAGGCTTACGAAAATCTGATAAAAGATATTTTGCAAGGGCAGAGACCAAAGATTAAGTATTCAAGAATCAAGGGTTTTCTCGTCGTTCGAATACTTAAAGAGATGCCGCAGATAGTCGGCGTCGACATGAAAGTATATGGTCCATTCAAACCTGAGGATATAGCCACTCTTCCAGAGGAGAACGCTAAAGCCCTAATAAAGCAAGGTGCCGCTGTAGAAGTGAATGTTCTATAAATAATCATGCTAACTGCGTCAAGAGTGATCAACCAATGGATTTTAATTTGAGAACCCCAATCTCTGAAAGCGATATTCGCAAACTAAGAGTTGGCGACGTAGTTTACATCACAGGAACTTTGGTTACAGCCCGTGACGCAGCACATGAGAGAATTCACCAGTACCTAGCTGAATCTAAGGATTTACCCTTCAGCCTCAATGGTTTAGCGCTATTCCACTGCGGACCATTAGCAAGGAAAGCGAACGATGGATGGGTTATATTGGCAGCTGGGCCCACAACAAGCATGCGTATGGAAGCCTATGAGCATGAGGTTATTGAGAAACTTGGCGTTAGGCTCATAATTGGTAAGGGTGGGATGGGTGAGAAAACCAAGAGGGCTATGATGAAGTATGGTGTTGCTTACGCAATGTTTACTGGCGGAGCAGCGGTTTTAGCGGCCAGATGTGTTAAAAGGGTTAAGAGTGTTGTATGGCTGGATCTAGGTATGCCGGAGGCAGTTTGGGTACTAGAAGTTGAAAATTTCGGTCCATTAATAATTACAATAGATTCTTATGGCGATGATCTCTTCGAGAAAATTATTAGGGAAGCCGAGATTAAAAAATCCGGCATAATAGGATTATAATTTGGGATGCGGCTTCTCAGAGAACACCCTTAAGCCGGAGAATTAACAATATAGAGGCGAATATGAGGCTTGAGTAAGTAAGCAAAGCTATTAAGGGGGCGAAACGCGCTATAAGCAGAGCTACCAGTAAAAATAGTGCAGCTCTTTCAGCAATCATCCTTTCACCCGACATTACGCTCTTATAAATTAATTCAGCAAAATACTTAAACGGCTGCAGAAGCGGATTGGTGGAGTCAACATCATTAATGGCGGCTTTAACCTCGCTTATAAGGGGCAAATAAGCGTAGAGATCAACCGTGCCGAAACCCCATGCATTAAGCTTGTTAATAACAGACTCGCCCGCGTCACCTGCGGCGAGACCTAAATAGTAGCAGAGCGCAGCGTTATCTTCAACTTTCATTCCACCTAGAAGACTAAAGAATTTAGCATAGTAGTCTAAGCCTCCATACTCCTCAGCTAGCCTGGCAACAACATAGTATGCAGCTGCATAAAGCGTATTCAGGTCTCTTGGGGTATAAGAGGGAGTCCATTCCATGAGAAAACCGAAGTTGTCACTGATTACAGCCCTAAGTTGCTGCACTCCCTCTTCAATCTCCTGTTTAATCATGCTTGCCCCCTCATATCCTATTCTCTCAGCTACTTCTATGCTAACATGCTGGGCCATGCCCTCATGGAACCATAGAAGTTTTTTAGGCGATACGCCGGCTTTCCATAGAAAGTGGTGGACAAGCTCATGGAGCGCTATAACCTCCAGGTACCCCTCCACATACCGTGTGAATATAAAGTTTATGTGTATGTCACCCATGCCCTCACCCGTAAAGGGAACATAGCCCCCAACTGACATAAGCGAGTAAAAGTCTGGGATAAAGAACCTTACCGTTACTGTTTTCTCTCCCTTTGAGTCTAGTTCCTCGAGTGTTGTATTAAATAGGTTAGCAAGAACATCGTATGTTGAGTTATAAAGGTTCAATATTTTCCACGCGTAACTCTCGTAGCGTTTAACAGTTATAAACTTGAAGGTGCCGCTCTCTAAATTTATAAAGTCAGCATTTCTGCCAGAAACTTTAAAGCCCACTTCTATACGTAAGAGATTTTCGGTTAGAGGAAGGTTCCTGAATAACACAAAACTTGAGTTTGACGCTCCCCTATCTGGAGGATACGAGTTTCTGTTTCCTAGGGCCAAGGCTTCATTTAAATTAACTTTAAATATCGATGGGAAAATAACGGTAGCCTCAAACCCGCTTCCACCCTCAAAACCTATCTGCGGTGAATAAAAGATTCCATCAGGCTCAATTATCATGGCGGCTGAAGTAAAATTATATTCAACAATCATTTCAAATTGATTCCCGCTGGATGCAAAATAGTGGAACTTTAATACCTTATAGAAATAGTATTGTAGGCCTGTGTAGCCCTCCGGTTCCTCCAGCGTCCAATTATAAACCTGACCGTGAACAGTGTAATTCGACCACTTAGAGAATCTTGGAATTAGAACCCATGAGGATCCATCTGCCAGATTGCTGCGGTAAATGATCCTTGTAATGGCAGAACCATCCTCATCGACTATAAACTCATATTTAAAGTATTTACTGTAGTCCGGGCTTGAAGACACAGACAAGACACTCAAGCAAAAGCATAAAGGCAGCATGAACAGTGATAGAAGCATAATAGAAGAAAATCGAGTCCTAAACCGTTTAAACCCAAATTTCATCCAATACGCCTTCACAACATAAAAATCCGAGAAAAATATTAAGATTACGTTAAAGGGAAATTTACAAAACATATCAACTAGATTTATATAGGTGGAAGTAGCAAAGTTTATATCGGGAAAAGTACAATCAAAATTTTGCAGAAGATTCCCAAACATGCACCCCCTCAATACAGAAGTTGAGGGGGGAAGGGTGAAAGTGAGAGCATCACTCTCACAATGAAACACCACGCATAGGCCCAACGTCAAACAGATGCTGAACCCGAGTAGACTCGACACGCCGACGCCGTCTGGTGGATGGCTTGGCTTGAGCGCCGAGGAAGGGCGCGGCAAGCTGCGATAAGCCCCGGGGAGGCGCATGCAGCCTTCGATCCGGGGATTCCCGAATGGGACCTCCCATTGTAGGGGCCCTAAAAGCCTCTACAATGCTCCCAATCGGGAGCGGGAACCCCCCGAACGGAAACATCTTATTAGGGGGAGGAAGAGAAACCAACAGGGATCCCCTGAGTAGCGGCGAGCGAAAGGGGGAGAGTCCAAACCAAACCCTATGGGGAAACCCATGGGGGATGTGGTGTTGTTGGGGCCCAGCCGCCTCCTCCTCGGTGAAGCTGAAGTGGCCTGGAACGGCCCGCCGTAGAGGGTGAAAGCCCCGTAAGCGTAAGCCGAGTGGAGTTGGGCTGGTAGCCCAGAGTACCGTACCCCGGCTTGGGTACGGGAATCCGGGAGCCATCAACTTCCAAGACTAAACACGTCTCAAGACCGATAGCGAACAAGTACGGTGACGGAAAGCTGAAAAGCACCCCGGAAGGGGGGTGAAAAGAGCCTGAAACCAGACGGTTACACGAACGTGCGCGGCCCGGAAGGGTAGAGCCCTCCCAAAGTTGAACGCGGCGACGCGGGAT
>JAGTRG010000072.1 GCA_018396435.1 Candidatus Bathyarchaeota archaeon | reverse complement strand
GAGGAAAGAGAGCTTCCGGAAGAATCCATCTCCCTGAATCTTCTGGATTTAAACGGCATCAAAATACTAGATCTCAACGGAGAGAGAAACATTCACGGCTTTTGGCTTCTCCCAGACAACGCGCTCACAATAGCTGAGGCCGTAAAGAACAGGATTTTAGAGATTAAACCCGAGTTCTCCCAGAAAATTCTAGAAAACTATCTTCTATTTGAGAAAGATGTTCATGCCCTTAAGAGCTTCCTCAGCGGGCTTTCTGAGAGGCATAATTTAATTAATAAAAGCGTTGTGATAGGCTTCTACGCGGAGCATTACGTTGCTGAAGCAATGGGTTTAAAAGTGGAAGCCGCGCTTATAGGTGAGGGGGAATATGTGCGCCCGGAATCTCTAAGGAGCATTTATGAGGGGTTCAGAACTGAAAGATTTTCCTGCATAATAGTTTCTGAAAACGCGCTGCTGATGGAAAACGTTCAAAGCGCAATTAGGGAGATCTCTGGGGAGACAGGCTGCCCCATAGCTTACGTTATCGCTGTTTCATCAGACGGGCTAGAAAAATATGATGCAATAATGTACTATAATGCCGGGCAGGTTTATAATGCCCTCCTCTCTAGGAAGGGATCTTCAGCAAGCGGATTTAACATTTACCTTCTTGCTGCGCTGACCTTTCTATTTATAATTGTTTTCGAAACCATATTGCTTGTTAAGGAGCGGAGCAAACTATGAGCGAACACATAGTTTCTGTAAAAAATATTTCAGTTAAGCTGGGCGATCAAGTGGTGCTAGAGAACGTTAGCTTCAGCGTTGATGAACCCTCCTTAATATTGGTTGTTGGACCAAACGGAGCTGGGAAAACAACTTTACTAAAGGTTATGCTTGGATTAATCAAGCCTTTAAAAGGTGAAACTCAGGTTTTTGGATTGAATCCATTTAGGGAAGGGGAGAAAGTTAGAAGGTTAATTGGGTATGTTCCCCAGAAAGATAAGATTTCATATGAAACCCCGCTGAGAGTGGGCGAAGTTGTCTTAATGGGGACGCTGCTCAGAAAGAGATTCCCAAGGTCGATCTCAAGAAGCGATGTTGAAAACGCCCAGAAATCATTGGCCTACATGGGGATGGAGGATAAGTGGAAATTATTGTTCAGCGAGTTAAGCGGCGGACAGCAGAGGAGGGTTCTAATAGCCAGAGCTCTCTCGTCTGATCCAAGCCTGCTGCTTTTAGACGAGGTTTTCGCCGGATTAGATCTTGAAAGCCAGGAAAAACTGCTCGACGTCCTTAAACTGCTTAAAGAGAACGGTCGGACAATAATAATTGTTGAGCATGAGCTTGACCCAGTAATTGATTTGGCTGATAAAATACTTGTCTTAAACAGAAGCATATGCGTTTACGGGGAACCACGTGAAGTTCTAAGCGAAGACAAGCTTAAACCCATCTACCCATGCTTGAAGACAATTGAGAAAGAGGGGAGGCAACTTATTATTTTAGGTGATAAGCATGCTTGATCCATTCGTTTTAAAAGCTATTTTGGGCTTATTGTTCGCTTCACTTTCAGTGCCAATATCAGTAATAATGCTCTTAAGAGGATCCCTATTCATAACCCCTGAAATATCGCACGCCGCTCTGGGAGGCGCAGCCATAGGAGTCTTAATACAAACATTTATTTCAAGCCAGTTCGACCCGTTCCTGCTAGTCATAGTCTTCTGCGTGGCAACCTCAATCCTAGTTGCATACACGGGAAAAAGCGGGCAGCAATCCCTAGGAATGATGCTAAGCGTATCGCTCGCCATAAGCGTAACAATCTACGCCGTCGCAAGGAGCTATCTCCCAGCGGATAAAAGGGTGCTCGTCGACGGATACCTAATAAGCGACCCGCTGCTGCTATCCGAGGCCAACCTGCTAAGTTTGGCAGTGGCATCAGCGGCCTCAGCAGTTGCCACAATAATGTTCTACAGGGAGTTTATTTACATATGCTTCGACATGGAGACGGCTGAAGCCCTTGGGCTAAAGGCTAGATTCTATGATCTTCTGATCTTCTCAATCTCAGCCGTTACAGTCGCGGTGGTCACCAGAGCGCTCGGGGTATTACTATCTGTCACGCTCCTCATTATTCCGGCGGCTGCCTCAAGGCTTCTAACACAAAACATAAGCATAATGCTCGCAGCATCCTTCATAATAGCGGTTTTATCCGGACTTGCAGGGATAATCCTCTCCTTATTCCTTAACATTCCCACAAGCGGTGCAATAGCGCTCATGTCAATAATGCTCTTTATAGCAATATATATCCATCATGCTCTCTCATCATTATAAAATTGTACACTTAGAATTTATTAAGAGCGAGAATTCAAGGATAAAAGGGCCCGCTTTTTAACCCCCTCCCCCTAGTTCTGTGCTGGTTATTTGGAGAAGCCGGATTCTATCTTCTCCTTCTCCGTGTATTCTAGGGCTAGGCGCCTGATGAAGGAGGCTGTTTGCCACACGTTCTCCTTCCCCCAATATATGGACAGCGGGGTTCTTGAGGATAGCTTAATCGTGTAGCCGGAGCGCGGGTCTCCAGCGGCGAAGAGGGTGTTCTCAGTGTTCACGTAGTCAGACCCATACTTGTAAGAGAATTTTAGGCGTAAACTCTCCGGCTGTCTCACATCGCCCTCAAGCCTTACCTTTTCCACCTTCTCTTCGAAGTGGGAGGGTCCGCTGTAATCTCTCATTTTCCTCTCGATGAAGAGGAAGAACTCTCCTAAATCCCAGTAGTTGACGATCTTAAGCGGCACCTCAATAACCCATGTGTCGCTTCCAACGATCCCCCCGCTGGGAAGAGCAAATCTCCTTAGGAGTGAGGGGGTCATTTTGAGGGATGCCTTCAGCGATGGTATTAGCGAACCTATCATTGAGGATGCTGCCGATAGGAGGAGCGCCAGCATGCACCATGAGGCTTCAGCCTTATATTTAACTACTGGCGCGATGCTAGATGAGAAGAGAATGTGGTAATTTACTAGTCCAAATAGGTAGCCTAGGCTTCCAGCTATAAAAGCCATTATTAAAGCCTCGCACAGAAATATGGCTGCTATCTGCGTTGGGTTCAAGCCTACAGTTGAGAGAGTCATTATTTCACGCCTCCTCTCATAAACTGAATTCAACAGCGTAACCCCAACATTCAAGGAGGTTAAAATGAGCAATATTGAGCTCTCAGCGAACCCATGAGCTGCCAATCTATGACCAACATATAGATGCGTGATCTCCCCTTCAAGCGAAACGAAGGCTTCAACCCTTGAAAAAGTAAGCGTTAACACCCTTGCGAGGGGGAGCATCTGCTCACTATTCAGCGTCCGAGAAACCGCTCTCACCACGGCGATGTTTAATGGGAGCTTAGAAGCCGTCTCATCCAGCACTATCACCACGTTTTCCGGCGAAACATACTCGGATACGTAGGAGGGACCTCCCTCAGTGATTAGAATCCTAACATTCTGAGGCAGAATCGATCTGCCATTTAAATCCTTCATCTCTTTAAGCCTCGCGCTGTTGAATGTGCCGACGACGGTGAAGTTTCTTCCACAAAACGTCACCTTATCTTTAATATCGACGCCTAATTCTCTACTCGCCTCATCGCTTATCAGTATTCCATCAAGGTCTAGGTCGCTTAGAAAATTACCGGCATCGATGATCTGATCTATTCCGGTGACATTAATCTCCATGCTTGGCTTCACACCTAGAACCCCGAAGACATTATAGCGTTTCATCACCTCCTCCTTCATCTCCTTCTTCACAGCTGATAGTTCGCCTATCGGCATAGGTGAGAAGGCGACCTGCGGGAGACTTTTTAGAAGCGGCGCCGATAAACATACATTTTCATGCCTATTAAGCCACGTTAAAATCTCCGAATCGAGGGGGCCGTAGGGATAGATATTGCTGGCCGGCTGCTGGCAGATAAATATGCCCTCTGAAGGCGTGATGCCCCTCGTTTTCTCGACGACGAATCCTTCCTCAAAGATGAATGATGTCAAATTTATGAAGGCTAAAACAGATATCGCTATTGTGCTCATCACCAGGAAGGTTCTAACCTTCCTTCTCTTCAGATTCTCAGCGGCCAAAGAGAAGGATGAAACTATGGCGCTTCTCAGAGATAATGTTCTCCTATCGCTTCTTTCACCGCGCATATAAGGCGCATTGATCAAGATAAACCCAAGGAGGAACGATGCGGCCAAGAATATGGGAACCAGCAGGGGCTCAAACGGCGTCCCGGTGAGCGGATTATATGTCGGCTCCCGAGCTATCATGTATCCTGGATAAGCATAATACAATGTGAGAACTAGGATGGCGTAAATGATTATGCTGACGAAGATCCTTCTTTTATCCCTAAATAAAAGGGCTCCTAAAGATGAGGAAGATATGCCGATAAATGGTGTGAGGAGATAAATTGATGCCGCTGAATTTTGAAAAATGCTTAAGAGGGAATTTTCAACATCCTTCAGAATTAATTCTGCCTCATAGAGGTCCGCCTGAGAATTAGTGTAGTCCCCTTTGGAAAGGAGATTGCGTGCTCTGCTCAATAATCCCTCAGCGTCCCGTATTCTCAACCTCTCATAAGTTGATAATACGCCGATTTTGTCCGCCAACAACTTAGCATTATCTATAAGATGCGGTATGATAGTATAGGCTTCAGTAAGCAGCCTATGCTCTTTCAGGTCTAGTGTAACCTGCTCTCCCTGCTTAAAATGCATGTAGCTGCCGTCTGATGGAATTGTAAAGTTGAACACTTCATCATAAGTGTCGTATCTCCCCGAGAATACGAGTATGCCAACCCTGATCTTCACCCCAAAATTTGCGGGGACAAACATAACCCTGCTCTCCCTCATATCGCTTTTCCAAGCAATAAACCGGGTTACAATGCTAATGTTTTTTACAATATTATTTTCGTCCATTATTTCGCATGAAAAAATTAGTTCACTCGGGCTAAAGAAGGGATTTTCAGTCAGGTTAATTGATGCCCCGGGCAAAAGCGAAAACTCAAGATAATACTCTGGAGAACCGTCATTATATATCAGCTTATATGAAGGAACATAATCGACTCCGGATGTTGCATTATCGTCGTAGTATGCAAAAAATATCATCTCCCTACGTGATGGATTATATAAGAGCGAAGCCCTATCAGCATGCATTTCAAAGAGCCCTAAGGAATCAGTCTCAGCCTTTACCACCAGATTTTCTCCGTAATTCTCCAGCCAAATTAACTCTCCCACCCACCTTATCCAAACACCTTGATTAACCACGCAAATTTTAGCATCAGGTATGGGTTCACCCGTGTTATAATCAATCACACGACCATAAACTCTAACCGTTTCGTCACCGTTGCTTCCAGAACACATTAAAACTGCATGAGAAGCAAAAGCTACAAGTGACAACAAGAGTAACGCTACGACAGACCTTAAACCTTCCAATACTTAAATCCTCCTGGAACCCAACATCAGCAATCCT
>JAGTRG010000071.1 GCA_018396435.1 Candidatus Bathyarchaeota archaeon | reverse complement strand
GATGATACTGCTACAATTTCTGCTAATATCCTTGACGGCCGCATCCACCTTCTTTGCAACTTGGCCTTGGCTCTGGCAAAAAACTCCTGAGAGAATCATTTGGGTTTTTGGCTTCCATCTGGGGCATATGGAATCGGGACATATGACTTTCTATGCGGGAAGGGTCTACGCTCATGTTCCACAGTGGGTTACAATATATATACTCTTTATTAAGACGCCGATCTTACTATTCATTCTAGGCATGCTATTTCTCCTCTTTGTGGCTACTAAAATAGTTAGCAGACGAGCTATTGACGAAATATACTTAAGCATCTTTTCCTGGCTTACAGGAGGCATCCTAACAATGTTCATGTTCCGCATAATCATCGGGGACCATTATGTGGTTTTTCTTGAGCCAGCCATAATATTGTCGGCATCAATCTTTGTTGTTAACACTCTTAGAAGCCTAAAAGATGTTAAGTTCAGATTTAACATGCCCTTAACTATGCGCCATGTTCTAGCCTCTTTAATAATTATGGAGAGTTTAATGGGGTTGACGGCCTGCTGGGCTTCACCATGCGGATATGCTAATGAACTGGTAATTCATGCGGATAAAGCCCTTCTTATCATCGACACTGGATTCGAGGATGCTGCCGACTATCTAATCAAGCATTGTAGTAGGGGCGCCACAATCGCTGTTGCCTACAGCACAAGCCTTCTAGAGATCGAGTTGAACAGAAAGAACGAATTTGGATTTAACCTCGTGGACTTAAATGGACTTAACGAGGCAGATTACGCGGTTTTCCCAAGTATTTACACGCAGCGATACGGCTTTCCATCAGAGATTGGTAATTGGCAGCTTATTCACAAGGTTGAGTCTGGCGGAACCACACTGTGCTATATTTTTAAGCAATCGCCCTAAAGACGAAATATTTTAAACCGGTTTTGGTTGCTGTTCTGAGCGAAAATATCAAACAAACGTTTAATAACAAATATTCCGGATGAAAACTGTAAATATCTCTCACATGTGGAATGCCCTAAAACTCGTAAAGATAAAAATCACTTTTAAGGAAGGTGTAGACGCACGTAAGGTTAATGTCTTTAGACAATTTAAAAATCTGGAAGAAGAGATAAAGTTTATATGATAGATATCAATCTCGATATCAATGACGATAAAAATATTTAAACTTGGGATGCGAAAAGAATCCTCTTGCATCCAATGTGATCTGGAAAGTTTGAGCGGATGACGATGGCCAGCGTAATATTAAGAGTCTATAGATATATGGCTAGGGATTGGAAAACATTAACCCTCACCATAGCTCTTCTACTTGCATCCATAGCTTTGGCGATGATGATACCTTGGTACGTCAGGGACTTATTAAATTCTATAATGGTGTTCGATGTAAGTAGGCTTCTGCCCTCATCCCTAATGATAGTGATCTTGACTTTCCTCGAGGGGGTTGTCGCCTTCTTAGACAGATATTTATTTGAAATGATAGCCCAAAGAACAATATATCGGCTTAGGCTGGATCTGTATAGGCATTTACATGAGCTCTCATACGGCTTTTATGACAGGGTAGACGTTGGTGAAATAATAGTGAGGATCACAAATGACATGGATACCCTAAACGGTTTCATAAGTTTCGCAACCATGCAGTTCTTGAATGCCATCTTCTCCGCGGTAATAGCGCTCTCTATACTTTTAAGTCTAAATGTTGAGTTAACCCTTGTAGCAGCTACGCTTCTCCCGCTTCTTATATTAATACGTACTCTCTTCGACAGGAAGATTTTTCCAATCGCTGAGAAAAGCTGGAGGGCGATGAGCCAGTTTAACAGCACAATACAGGAGTATACTTCAACGGTTAAGATTTTGAAGGCGCTGGGTGTAGAAGATGTTTTCGGAAGAACCTACAGGTCTAGGCTCAGCAGCCTATATGACTTAAATATGAAGTTTGAAAGATATATGTCAATTTCATGGCCAGCAGTTGGGCTTGTAGCTTCCCTCATACAAATCACGGTTTACTTATATGGCGGATCTAAGGTAATATCAGGAGCTTTAAGCATAGGCGATATCGTAGCTTTCCTTCTGTATCTTTCCATGCTTAACTGGCCATTGATGGGCATAGGCTTCTTTTTCATGAATTATCAAAGGGCATCTGTTTCAGGATCTAAAATATTTGAAATATTGGATAGGGAGCCGGAAGTTAAGGAACAGCCTAACGCCGTTGAGCTTAAGGATGTTAGGGGACATGTGCAGTTTGATAATGTGACATTTGGTTATGACCAAAATAAACCAATACTGATGAATTTGAGTTTTGAAGTTAAACCCGGGGAGAAGGTTGCCATAGTTGGTCCCACGGGCTCAGGCAAGTCAACGCTCATCAAACTTATACCGAGATTCTATGATCCCACGAGTGGACGTATACTCATAGACAGCGTAGACATAAGAAATGTAACGGTGAAATCCCTTAGAAAGAATGTAGGCATCGTCCATCAGGATATCATGCTCTTCGCAGGCACAATAAAAGATAACATAACATACGGTAAGTCAAACGCCTCTATGAGCGAGATTACCGAGGCTGCAAAAGCAGCTGGCATACATGACTTCATAGCCAGTCTGCCCAAGGGCTACGACACAGATGTTGCTGAGAGGGGTGTGACGCTTTCAGGCGGACAAAGGCAGAGGATAGCGATAGCGAGAACCCTCATACTTAACCCAAAAATACTTATACTTGATGATCCAACGTCAAATCTTGATGCTGAAACTGAAGCCACCGTAGTTGAAGCGTTAAGGAAACTCATTGAAGGCAGAACAGTTTTCATAGTGACGCAGAGGCTTTCAACGCTTAAATTAGCCGATAGAATACTGGTTCTAGACAATGGAAGGATAGTTGAGGAGGGAACGCATGAGGAATTGATGAAGATGAGCGGCGTATATGCGAAGCTCTACAATGCACAGTTCGCTCATCAAGAACCCTTAGCTGGAGGTGTAGAGAAAGTTGGGTTGGGTAATCGGTAGATACGCTAGGGGAGAAGCCGAGGGTAAACCTAAAGGTTCCCCGGCAAAGATAATGGCGAGGCTATTAAAGCTCGTATGGAAGTATAAGGTAAGGGTCATAATATTCGTGGCGGCGGCTGCAGCAGCCCTAGGTTTAAGTGTAATAGCGCCCTACATCGGTAAAAGGGTTGTTGATGAAGGCATAGTGGCCAAAGATATTAATGCCTTAACATATTACTCAATCATCTTCATGGTAATAGCGGTCTGCATTTGGGCTTTAAGCACTATTAGAGGCTACAGTATCGCATGGTTAACTCAAAGGCTCCTCTACGATTTACGCTCAGAACTATTCACCCACTCAATGGAGCTTGACTATGCTTTCTTCTCCTCCACATCCGCGGGCCAAGTGATATCAAGGTTCACCAGCGACGTTAATGCTGTTGGACAAACGGCTACAACAGGGTTCATAGACGCCGTTTTCAGCACCCTAACAATTATAGGCGCGTTAATCGCCATGCTGAGTCTAAACTTTAAACTTACACTAGTAACCCTCTCCCTCGTGCCTTTAATAGTTGTTTCAGTGATTTTCTTGGCTAGGAGGAGCTATAGGGCTTATAGAAATGTTAGGGCTAAGGTTGGAGAATTAACGACAAATATTGAGCAGACCGTTTCAGGCATGAGGGTTTCACAGTCTTTCTCTGAGAGAGATAGAGAGAACCTCAGGCGTTTTGAGAGAGTAAGCTTTGAAACCATGAGGGCGAACCTTAGGGCAACCCTTGTGATGGCGCTTACACGTCCGGTGCTAAGCATCATAAGGGCAGCCACGGTTGCCTTATTAGTGTTCTATGGCGGAAACCTAGTTGTTAGCGGGGAAGCAACGATAGGCACGCTCATAGCATTCTATAGTTACGTGGAAATGTTCTTTAACCCAGTTATAACGTTGACTGTATATTATAATATGCTCCAGTCAGCCCTTGCAGCCGCTGAAAGGGTGTTTGAATATCTAGAGGCGAAGCCTTCTGTTAAGGAGCAGCCTAAAGCCATTGACTTAGAGATCAAGAGAGGCGAGATAATGATGGAGAACATATCCTTCAGTTACAGCGAGGCTAAAGTCTTTGAGAATTTTAATCTTAAAGTTGAGCCGGGGGAAATATTGGCTGTTGTAGGTCCAACTGGCGCTGGCAAAACAACCCTTGCAAACCTAATATTGAGGCTCTACGACCCCCAGGAAGGCCGCGTGCTCATAGACGGTGTAGATATAAAAACTGTTAAATTAAGGTCTCTCAGAAGCCAGATGGCCTTGGTTCCTCAGGAGCCGGTGCTATTTAGAGATACTGTTCTAGAGAACATTCGCTATGGTAAGCCTGAAGCCAAGGACGATGAGATCAGGGATGTTATCCACGACTTAGGTTTAGACCCGCTGATAGAATCTCTCCCAGAAGGCCTTAACACTATGGTTTCCGAGGGCGGTGGAAATCTATCGGTCGGACAGAGGCAGCTCATAAATATTGCTAGAACGCTCCTGAGAAGGCCTAAAATAATAATTCTTGATGAAGCGACGAGCAGCGTTGACCCATACACAGAGAGCATATTGCAGGAAGCCTTAAAGAGGCTTCTCGCCGGTAGGACATGCATAATAATCGCTCATAGGCTTTCAACAACTTTTCTGGCGGACAGGGTCATAGTCCTTGATCAAGGCAAAATAGTTGAGGAGGGGACTCACGAGGATCTATTGAGGTTAGGCGGATTATATGCAAAGCTCTATGAGCTCCAAATAGGCAAGCCAATGGAGGCGGAGATATTAAGCACAAGCCCAGCAACGCGGGTTTAGCAGCGTTACTTAAGCATGTGCTATAAAATCTATTTCTTTCCTCATTCTCATTATTGTTTCTAAGTTTAGAAGTCCGCTTCATCTCTTCATCTAAAAGAGAGCAGAGATTCCGCTGCAAAGTCTTTTATATTATTTTCGTTAAATTTTGGTTGAGGCTGATGTAATGTCCCGGTTTAAGTGGCATCTGATCGGGCATGCGCATATAGATGCTGAATGGCTTTGGACTTTTGATGAAACATTGAAAGTCTGTGAGAACACGTTCCGCTCAGTGCTGAATCTTATGCGTGAGCATCCGAACTTCACGTTTTGCCAGAGTAGCGCATGTTACTATGAAGTTATGGAGAAGACACAGCCTGAATTATTCGAGGAGATTAAGAGGAGAGTTAATGAGGGACGCTGGGAGATCGTCGGCGGCTCATGGGTTGAGTTCGATTCGAATATGCCGTCGGGTGAATCTTTAGCGAGACAATTTCTCTACGGGCAGAGATATTTTAAGGAAAAGTTTGGGTTCTATGTTGAGGTCGGCTGGCTGCCGGACAGCTTCGGTTTTGCATGGACTCTGCCGCAGATAATGGCGAAATCCGGCATAAAATACTTCGTAACCCAGAAGCTTTCATGGAATGACATGATGTACTATCCATTTTACGTTTTTCTTTGGGAGTCACCTGACGGAACAAAAATGTT
>JAGTRG010000070.1:3094-5589 GCA_018396435.1 Candidatus Bathyarchaeota archaeon | reverse complement strand
TCTGGAGGTTAATCTTTTGGAATACTCATTTTATCAGGGTTTTAATGCTGTTTTAAATATGATTAAAAGGGATATTTCACTAGTAATTCAGAACATACCTCCTCCCCTATGATTCGAGGAACCGCTTGCTTCTACTTAGCAATTAAGTGTTGCCGTACAGATTAAAGGGCGGATTTTAAACCCTTACAAGCGTTGCTCTCTTCTTGTAAAAGTCGGCTTTTTCCGGCGGATGTACATGAATTTCGAACGGATCCCTTATTCCAGCTTTCCATAGTTCAGAGTGAACATTGGCTGGATGTAGCCTAGTAATTATTAGAATATCTATGTCGCTTGAGTGGTTATATTTTTTCTCTGCAACCGAGCCGAATATGAAGATTTCTGCTTTCGGGTCGAGTTTACGAACAGTCTTCTTTATAGTCTCCAAATGCTTATCCAGTTTTTTAAAGGCTTCCCTCCTCTTAAGCGCTGTCTTCACCAGAATCTCATGCGACATCTTTCATGATCTCCTCAACCGACTTCGCTAGCTTTTCCACTTCTTGCTTAGTGAATTCTCTCATAATATATCTGGAGGTTATGTAAGCATCTTCCGGCACGCTCAACTCCAGCAAATATTTATCCAAAATTTCCTTTACGCCGGATTTTTTGTTATCTGGAACTAAATCTGAAAGTATTTCTAAGAGAACTCTAACGCTAAGCGTCCTCGGATAGTCAACACCCTCCGCCAATATTTTTGCCTTCAAAAAAGATGCAATGCTTGTTCAAGGCTAAAGGCTGCCAAATCGTAGAAACCTTTACTTATTTGATACTCAGCGGTTTCAAGAAAATTTCTCGACCTTTTAAGCAGATGCTCTTCCTCTTCTCTCCGAGTTACCATAATAACCCTTTCTTCCTTTAACATAAAAATTTCCGAATTAGAAATATTTAAGCCTATTACTACGCTGATAAATGTGGCAAATGGGATAATATACGATGATGCGATGAAAAGTTAATGCATCCAGAAGTTCGTAAATTAAATGAGAAGCAATTCGGATCCTATAACTGCTTGGATCCGGATCCGCCATTACCAATCAATAAATGGAGAAACAATAGAGAGGTTCTTAGCCTAATAATCATAGCGCATACATTTATAAACTCTGCCTTTAGAAAGCCTCAAATCTGGAAGGAGGCTTTCATGGATATATCCTGTTTATTAGCCTTGGGAAGGCTATCGCATCCCTTATGTGGTTCAGCTTGCATACCCATGCCACTGTTCTTTCAACGCCAAGCCCGAAGCCTGCATGCGGCACAGATCCGTAGCGCCTAAGATCTATGTACCACTTGTAGTCTTCCGGATTCAGATTATTCTCCCTTATTCTATCCAGCAGATCATTTATGTTCTCTATTCTTTGTCCCCCGCCAGTTATTTCACCATACCCCTCGGGTGCAAGTAGGTCTGCTGATAGAGTTACCTCAGGCCTTCTAGGGTCAGGCTTGTGGTAGAATGCCTTAGCGCTTCTCGGATAATGCGTAACAAAGAATGGTTTGTCAAACTTCAGAGTTAAACGTTTCTCCTCAATCCAGCCTAAATCGTTCCCCCATTCAAACTTCACTCCATCCCTATTAAGCATCTCAACAGCCTCATCATACGTGATCCTTGGGAAAGGAGGGTTAATTTTAAGCAGATCCCCCGGTTGCCTTCCAAGCGCCTCCAGATCCCTAGCTGAGCGCTCAGCTAAACTATGCAATATGTAGGTTAGCAAATCCTCTTCTATCTTCATTATGCCCTCTAAATCACACCAAGGAACCTCAACCTCGAGATGCCAGAATTCCGTTAAATGACGCCTCGTTTTAGACTTTTCGGCTCTAAATGAGGGCGCAATGGTGTAAATTTTCCCCAGGCTGGCTATTGCCGCCTCAGCGTAGAGCTGCCAGCTCTGAGTTAAGTAGGCTTCCCCATCAAAGTATTTAACTGTAAATAATGTTGCCCCTCCCTCACATGCAGCCGATATAAGTGTTGGCGCATGAAACTCTGTGAAACCGTTCTGATCAAGCCACTCCCTGGCAGCCCTAAGCATTCCAGCTCTTACGCGAAGAATTCTCTGCATCTTTTGGCTTCTAATCCAGAGGTGCCTATGGTCAAGCAGAAAATCCGGACCGTGATATTTCTTAGCCACTGGAAAACCCTCCTCAGCCAGATGTAAAATTTTCATGTCGCATGCCTGTATTTCATATCCTCCGGGAGCCCTCTGATCCTCCTTAACTACGCCCCTGATTTCCATGGTTGACTCCTGCGTTATCTTCTTAGCAGCATCGAAAACATCCTCAGCAACTCTATCTTTCTTAATTGTACATTGTATTACCCCTGTTCCATCCCTAACTATGAAGAAGTGTATTCCACCGCTTGAGCGCTTATTATGCAGCCAACCCCTAATGGTCACATCCTCATTAACTTTTTTCCCAGATAATATTTCCGATATGCTTGTCGCAGACTCCATATCCTAGCCTCAACCCGGAAA
>JAGTRG010000070.1:364-3084 GCA_018396435.1 Candidatus Bathyarchaeota archaeon | reverse complement strand
TTTAAGGGGAGTATTGTCTCCCCAAGCTTAATAATGTTTTGAAATGAAAAAGGTTTTCGCCGGATTCTCTATTTTACGAGGATTCCCTCCCCTTAATGTCCCGAACCCTTTCAAGCATCATTCTTAATATTTCCTCATCCGGCAAGCAACCTTCAGGAGGCTCAACGATCTTCTTCAGGGGAAGCGGCACATGATCCATACGATAGGTTGTACCTTCAGCCTCTATACCAACGAAGGCGGATGGGATCACAACGTCAGCCACAAGGGCTGTTGCCGACATATGAGAGTCGATGACTACCAACGGTTTCTTAACCAAGTTTTCTACACACTTCCTCGGAAAGTTTGAGGCCGGATCAGAGGCAACAACCAATGCTGCATCAACATCATCCTTTGTAAGTACATCAATAGCTGAAGTCTCACCTGGATTATATCTCGGATAGCCGTGCGAGAAATCAACGGCATAAGGGTAGCCTGTCTGCCAAGTAAAAACAGTGTCGGCGCCGGTAACATTGAAGTGCCCCCTCATCGGCATTATAAGAAACTTTGTGTACCTATTTAGATCCCTAGTCAGCTTTATTGCGGCTTCAACGTTTCTCGATCTACCAACACTCATAGTCAAACCTAAGCCGAAAAATAACATGCCAAACCTCGCATTAACCATTAGATCAGCCAGCTCCTCAAGCGTCTCAATCGGAACCCCTGCGACCTCATCAACGTCTAATTCTTCATCCCGGATAAGAGCACGGAGCGCCTGCAGAACATCATAGTCGCCGCCAGGCTCAACTCTTACAAAAAGATCCGCTAAATCAGCAGTCCGAGTTCTTTGAACATCTACAACAACAAGCTTCCTCTCCCCACTAGGCGGCAAAAGCTGACTGAACGCTTCAGCGGCGGGGGGTGATATGCTTCCCCCCTTAAACACTAGGCTCGCCACCCTATATCTTCTCTTAATTGCAGACTCAAAAACCAAGCGTGAAAGGTAACGTTTCCATATGGCCTTCTGAAATCTCCCTTCAGCTAGAGCTGTGTAGCGCTCTATATGCCGTGGATGCGCACTCCACGGGTTACTTCCCCAATACACTATCAGGTCAGCTCTATGGCGAATCTGGCCTAGGGTACATGCAGGTAAACCAACTTCCTGTATTGCGATTATTGAGGGGCCGTGGCAGATGGTTGACGTATTATCAATTACACCTCCAACCTCCTCAGCCAGCTCTAAACCAACTCTTATAGCTTCACAACTGGTTGAGCTCCAGCCGTAAAGAAGCGGGTAGGAAGATTTTGCAAGTATTTCAGCGCTTCTTTCTATAGCCTCTTCAAGGGAAGCCTCGACCAGATTACCATTTTTCCTTATAAGAGGTTTCGTGTTTCTATGCCCGCTATAATTTAGGAACTTCGCTGCACCCAAAGCGCAGGCATTTCTAACATCAACTATTCGATTATTATCAACCAGAACCTCTAGATCATCGCAGCAACATCCGCAAACTGGGCAAACAACGCTTGAAATTACATCCATAATTTTTACCCCTCCGATTTCATCATTTTACTCCTCCCGTAAGCTTCGATGAGAAGATCTTTTAGATTTGAAACCTCATCCTCAGTTGGCTCAACATTAGCCTTCAGCCCCTTAAGCAGCGGCATACCTGTTCCCTCAGATTCAGGCTTTAGAACCACGTTTGCCCAGGGACCATATGGCATGAATATCACGCCCGGCGTCTTTATTCTCCTCGACTTTCTGGCCTTAACGATCACAGAGCCCACCTCGGTTGTAACCCTAATGTTTGTTCCATCTCCTATATTCAGTCTTCTCATATCTTCAGGGTTCATCTCGCAAATAGCAACATTTGCCAAGTATTCCTCAGAAAACTTGCCGTGCTCCTTCCCGCGGCCCTGATTTATCGTCCGCCCAGTTATTAACGTAAACTCCATATTAACATCAGACCTTCCTAAAGGTTAACTTAGTTATGACTTATTATGTTGAAATATTCCTCCAGCGCTTAAATTGAAAAGAGATGTTTCCTTATTTAAAAATGTTTTAGTTAAAATATTTTAAAGATTTAATTTTTCCCCGCCCCTTTACTAGACGCCCCTGCAAAGATCAAAACTATACAATACACTTAGATTAATATGAAAAAAGTTTAAGTTCTAAGGAGAAAAAATGAAACTAATTAAAGATCTCTTAGAGGTGTATTACTTGCTCCG
This sequence comes from Candidatus Bathyarchaeota archaeon, assembly GCA_018396435.1. Taxonomy (GTDB): domain Archaea; phylum Thermoproteota; class Bathyarchaeia; order Bathyarchaeales; family DTEX01; genus DTEX01. The sequence goes on along the minus strand of JAGTRG010000070.1, from coordinate 882 downwards.
CTATAATGAGGTGGAAATAGAAGATACGTTTGCCGAAATGTTTGAAATGTGGGTTGGAAGGATTCTGATAACGGCTGAGAATGAGAAATGGGCCTTAACCGCAGCTGAGGTTGCAACCGGATTTGCATCCTCAATAATAGGTTCGCCGGCTGAAGCCGGCGTTGAAGGGCTTGCTTCACCAAGTGAGACCCCGGATGGGAGGGTTGGCGCACTAATACAGATTTACCATCGGACCAGAAGCGATTTGAAAAGGCAGATGATAGCACGCATAGGACAATGCGTAATGACATGCCCAACAACAGCTGCTTTTAATGCGCTTCAGGGAACCGCCAGAAAATTGAAGATTGGCAGAAGCCTACGTTTTTTCGGCGATGGATTCCAGAAGTTTGATGAAATGTACAGTCGGAAAGTTTGGCGTATACCAGTCATGGAAGGAGAATTTATTGTTGAGAGCAGTTTCGGCGTCAAAAAGGGTGTTGCTGGCGGAAACTTCTTTATAATGGCAAGAGACATAAAGT
>JAGTRG010000070.1:0-354 GCA_018396435.1 Candidatus Bathyarchaeota archaeon | reverse complement strand
GGGCTCTTAGCTGCCGAGGCGGCTGCCGATGCGATACGTGGAAAAGTTAAAGGCGTAATCCTCCCATTTCCCGGGGGAATATGCCGCTCCGGCTCCAAGATAGGCTCATTAAAATATAAGCTTCCAGCGTCAACAAACCACGTCTTCTGCCCTAAACTTAGGGAAATTCTGCCAGAAAGCCAAGTTCCAAAAAGCGTGAACGCCATATATGAAATTGTGATAAACGGGCTAGGCTTAGAAAATGTTAAGATGGCAATGGCTGAGGGCATAAAAGCAGCCGTTGAAGCCCCAGGCGTCCTGAAGATATCAGCTGGGAACTACGGTGGGAAAATTGGACCTATTAAAGTTCATCTT
>JAGTRG010000069.1 GCA_018396435.1 Candidatus Bathyarchaeota archaeon | reverse complement strand
ATACGTCTAACCTCGGTATTCCAGAGAATCTCAACCCCCCTCAAGGCTAGATCCCTAGAGTAGATGTCATCAGCTCTCAATTGATCTCTCCGATGTGCCAGATAAACCTTCGACGCCAGATTCGCTAGATAAATGGCTGAGATCGCGGCCGTATTTCCGCCTCCGACAACGAGAACCCTTAAGCCCCTAAAGAAGGCCCCATCGCATAAAGCACAGTAACTTACGCCCCTTCCCTCAAACTCCTCTTCGCCTGGAACACCTAGCTTTTTATGCCTGGAGCCTGATGCTATTATAATTGACTCAGCCATATAGTTTGCCAAGCTAGTTTCAACAATCTTATATTCACTGTCCAATCTCAGCTCCTCAACCCCCTCAAACTCATGAATCTCAACCCCGAATCTCCTGCATTGATTCAGCATCCTCTTCGCGAGCTCTTCGCCGCTGACGCCATCAGGGAAGCCCGGGTAGTTCTCCACCCATGGTATGATTATAAGCGTGCCGCCAGCCTGCTTCTCATCTAGAATAAGGGTTTTAAGCCCGCTTCTAGCGCCATAAATACCCGCTGTTAAGCCAGCGGCGCCCGCCCCAACAATTATTAAATCCCATTTCTCCATGACTAGTTCCCTCCCAAATTAATTGAATATACATCCGTAAAACTATTATTGTAAGTTGGAATATAGGCTATTGTAAAGCCCTGAAGAGATTACGCCTATGGAAAGAGTAAAGACGGGTTTTGAGTTTCTGGAGCATATGGCGGACGCCTATATAGCTGCTTACGGCAGAGATCTTAATGAAGCATTTGAGAACGCCGCCCTAGCAATGTTTGAGACCATGACAAGCACATCGGATGTCAAACACACAATTGAGGAGGAAGTTGAAGTTGAGGGTGAAGATGAACAATCCCTACTCTACAATTGGCTTGAAGAACTTCTAGTGAGATTTGAGGTTGAAAACATGCTATACTCAAAATTCAAAGTATTAAAGATAGAGAGAGAAAAATGCGGCGGATTTAAACTTAAGGCTAAAATCTACGGCGAACCATTCGATCCGGAGAGACATAAGCAAAAGGTTGGAATAAAAGCGGTAACCTACCATCGAATGGAGATTGAGGAAAAACCCGAGGGGGCTACTGTGAAATTCATACTTGACCTATGAAAGACGCTCACACATAAATATACCTCTACATATTAGCAAACCTTAAAATACGCTGAAAGAAAGACCCTAAAGTTGTGGCGGCTAAAATGAGCCCTGAGGAAACCAAGAAAATAATTAGAGACATCAGAATTATCGGCCAAACATATAGGGAAGCCTTTAACGCGATGAATAATGTTTCCAGTGCAATTAAGCCCGTGAAACGCTTATTTAATGATGAAAAGAGCAGCTTGGGATCAAAGCTAATTACTGCCGGTGTGGCTCTAATAGTATTTCCAGAGCCGATTGTATCGGATGTTATGGGCACAACATTGATAGCGGCTGGAACATTACTGAGCAAGATTAGAGAGCCGAATGTGGCGGACATATATAGGGAACTTAGGAAAATAAATAGGAGCTTAGGGAGCTTCAATAGAGAGATTTTCTAACCCCTCTATGATGAATTGAACAGCTATAGCCGCTATTAGGAGCGCCATGACCCTGGCGATCACTATTGAGCCGCTTCTTCCAAGCACCCTATAAATTGGCTCAATAAACCTCAGCGTTAACCAGACTATTATAAACACAAGCACCACGGATATAATCGTGGTTAAAATCCCGTATGTTTCAAGGTTAATTATTGTGGTTGTTATAGCTCCAGGGCCAACAAGAAGCGGAACGGCTATTGGAACGACGCCTATACTCTCCGGTGATCTAGATCGTTCTTCCCATCCGCCTATTACTAGAATCCTCACAGCAATTATAAGCAAGAGAATCCCGCCGGCTATCATAAAACTCTGCAGGGTTATCCCAAAAAAGCTCAGTATCTCTCTTCCAGCAAGGGCAAATGCTAAAAGCAGGATGAAACCTGTAATCGTAGCTATGTGAAATATTCTTCTTCTGGAATCGCTGCTGATCCCCTCCGTTAAGCCTATAAATATCGGTATATTACCAAATGGATCAACGATTATGAATAGAGATATGAAGCTCCTAGTTAAATCAGGAAGCATGCTCAGTAAATTTTCCATCATACTAAAACATTTAACATCCTCAATATTTTAGCTTAACTAGAACAGGGATGAGGGGGGAGAAAAATATATATTATTGTGAATGAACAATGAATGAAAATATGTAAAAGAATGTATGGAGGAGAAAGACCTCCGCCTAAACCTCAAATTCACTATTCAAAAAAGAGATGCTGAAAATAAATTTTGGAGGTGCCTAATTGTCCGAGGAAGACGGGGAAATAAGGTCAATTGATGAAATCAATGAGAAAATAAAGCATGGAGATGCCGTTGTGCTAACAGCCGAAGAGATGATTAAGCTTGTGGAGAGCAGCGGGCTTGAGGTTGCCGCCAAGGAGGTTGATGTCGTCACCTCCGGAACCTTTGGGGCAATGTGCAGCTCCGGCGCATTCCTAAATTTCGGGCATTCTGACCCGCCGATAAAGATGGCTAGATGCTGGCTAAATGATGTCCCGGTATATAAGGGGCTTGCCGCCGTGGATGGTTATCTGGGTGCATCCTCAATGAGTGAAACTAAGGGCTTTGAATATGGAGGCGGACACGTCATAGAGGATCTGGTTTCCGGCAGAGATATTCTTTTAAGGGCTGAATCTTATGGAACTGACTGCTATCCTAGGCGGCATATTGAGACAGCCATAACCATCGATGATTTAAACCAGGCCATGCTTGTCAATCCGAGAAACTGCTATCAAAAATATGATGCTGCCACAAATAGCTCCGATAGGGTTTTATACACTTATATGGGCACACTGCTGCCAAACTATGGAAACATAACATTTTCAGGCGCTGGGCAACTAAATCCTTTATGTAAGGACCCTAACTATGAAACCATTGGTTTCGGAACCAAAATCTTTCTAGGCGGCGGAAAAGGCTACATAATCGGTGAAGGAACGCAGCATAACCCCACATCGGGTTACGGCACCCTCATGGTTAAGGGAGACCTAAAGCAGATGAACAGCCGATATCTACGCGGCGCATCATTCCACAGGTATGGAACAACCCTATATGTTGGCGTAGGCATACCGATACCCATCATAAATATGAGGGTTGCTAGAACGGCGGCGCTGAAGGATGATGAAATATATGTCGACATAAGGGATTACGGCGCAGCGGTCAGACCCGACTTGAGGCCTGTTATAAAAAGGGTTTCATACGCTGAGCTCAGATCTGGAAAGGTTACGATTGGCGATAGGGATATTCCATCATCATCGCTATCAAGCTATAAGATGGCTAGGGAGATTGCTGAAACCATTAAAAAATGGATTTTGGAGGGAACGTTCTTCCTAACAAGGCCCATAGAACCCCTTCCGAAACATGGGCGAACTAAGCCATTAAAGGTGAAAGGTAGGGAGCTGCGGGTTGGCGACATAATGAGCAGAAACGTTATAACCGCTAAGCCAAGCGATGACATAAAGGAAGTCGCGGCGAGACTTGTTGAAAGAGGCATAGATCACCTGCCAGTCGTCGATGAGGATGGTAAACTTGCCGGAATAGTTACCTCATGGGATCTGGCCAGGGCCATAGCACAGGATAAAAGGAGACTGGAGGAAATAATGACTAGGAAAGTTATCGTCGCCTTCGAGAATGAGTCCATAGATGTCGTTGTGCGTAGAATGGCGCAGCATAACATATCCGGCGTTCCAGTTGTGGACAGAAAGAACAATGTAGTCGGCATACTAACAACGGACGATGTTTCCAGAAAAATTGTCGGAGGGAGAACTGCCCAATGAGAGTCAAGCTCATATACTCACATAGCGTTGTCGAGAAGCCCATCCTAGCCAGCATCGTGCTTAAAACCGGCATACCGATCAATATTCTTGAGGCTAGGATAAACGCTCAGAAAGGCGAACTTATAATTTCAATACCGGCAAGCGGAGAGAAACTTGAGGAAATACTGAACCTCTTTAGAGAATCGGGAGTACAAGTTCAAGAATTCATCGAGACCCTAAGAATAGACTGGGATAAATGCATAGCATGCGGCGCATGCATATCGCCCTGTCCAACAAGAGCCCTGAGATTTAGAGAAGATTGGAAGCTTGAGTTCATTGAGGAGAAATGCGTGGCATGCGGAATATGCGTAGCAGCATGCCCTGTTAAAGCCATAAACATGCCGTGAAGATGATGATGGCAAAAAAGAAAATTGGGAATGGGACAATTTATGAGTGTGGATTCCTCATTGGAAACTCAAAGGTGCATATAAAATGCGATAGAAAAGACGCCATACTAGCGTCTGCTGAGGAAATGAAGCGACACATAAAGGATCTTTCAGACTACGTTAAAAAGAACCCGCAAATCCTCTACGCTCTAGAACCCATAGAAATCGAGCCGGATGCCCCGCAAATCATCAGAAAGATGACCTATGCTTCGAAGATGGCGAATGTGGGCCCTATGGCCTCCGTTGCAGGGGCCATTGCCGATTTCGGTTTAGAGGCTCTACTTAGATTGGGCTCAAACATCGCAATAGTTGATGATGGTGGCGAAATCTCAGCGTCCACCATAGAAGATATCCCAATATCGATCATAACAAGCGAGAGAAAACTATCTGGAAAAATCGGTATTCTAATAACCAAAAGCGACTCACCGATAGGGATAGCCACAAGCACGGGAAAAACCGAGCGGACCATAAGTTTCGGAGAAGCTGATTCAGTAACCGTTGTTGCTGAAAATGCGGCAATAGCGGATGCGGCTGCAACATCAATATGCAATGCAATAACAGGTCTAGACGCCGCTAGGTCCATCCTAAAGGGGCTGGAGAGGGCAAAAAATATAAGAGGCATTAAAGGTGCAATAATAATTCGAAACGGTCAGGTTGGCCTAGTAGGCAAATTGCCGAAAATAATTAAAATAAAAGATTGAAAAGGCGAGAAAAACCCTAATGCTGCAAAATCTTTTAGTGCACCTCATAACAAAGTATACTTTTGGGCCCGTGGCCTAGCCAGGACAGGGCGCAGCGTGCATAATATGGCAATATTTCACCGCGCAAGCCTTCGGAAACAAAAATCGCATTGAAGAAAGCCTGAAGTCGAGGGTTCAACTCCCTCCGGGCCCGCCACTTTTTGCGTTCGGAATGATCCGTTCAGACCTTTTCATATTCTTTTTATGCTGGTTACATCTAGAGCAGTTTATTCTTCGGCATGTTGAGCCCTCACCATATGGTGTAGCCGCCATCCACCACCAGGTCGTGTCCAGTTATATAATTCGCGGCGTCGGAGGCGAGAAATATTACGGCTCCAACGATGTCTATGGGTTCAGCGAATCTTCCTAAGGGTATTAGCGCCTTCCAATAGTTTGCGTATTCTGGCCGAGCGTTTAATAGGTTATTAACTAGCGGCGTTAATGTGTATCCTGGGCTAACACTATTAACGTTTATATTGTATTTTGCCCATTCGGCGGCGAGGCTTTTAGTTAACATAATCACAACGGCCTTTGAAGAGTTATAGTGGGCTTGAGGCTGAGGCCTATTCACTGCTCTACCAGACATTGAAGCT
>JAGTRG010000068.1 GCA_018396435.1 Candidatus Bathyarchaeota archaeon | reverse complement strand
TATGGAAAAGAACATGCGTTAAAAATTCTCTAGAGCCAAAAAGAGCGGGACAATAACCGAAATAATCCTCAATAGATCAGACATCGCATTCTAATTTAAACGTGACAATCATATAAAATTTCATTTTTACATTATTAATAGCTCAAGCATCCATAGTATTCTACTTTCATACTTCCGTAAGCTCTCCAGCGGGTATGAACCTCTTATACCATTTTTCCAGAACCTCTTCAGTGACCACGTGCAGTTCCACGTTCTCTTCCACAGCCTTATACACTTTAACCATGATATCATACTTTCGATCAATCATTCCAGTAACAACCAAAATGTCTATGTCACTCATTGCTGTGGATGTGCCTCTAATAACGGAGCCGAAGACGTAAATTCTTGCATTAGGATCTATGCTATGCACTATCTCCTTGACCCTTTCAGCCACTTTCATGTAATTTCTAAACCTTCGGTTTTTAGAAGTCATTAAACCTCATCCATAAGCGGCTTAAATACTTCCATCACGAATTTAAATAGGCTTCGAGCCTCATTCTCATCGTAAACATATGGAATATATCTTGAAGTCAGATAGGCTTCCTCAAGCCTAGCTACATAATGCAGTTTGTCTTCATATTTGATGAGGGATTGTAGTTTAGGATTTATCTTTGCGAGCTCTCTTATAAGCCGTCTAAGGGAATTCGTCCTAGGATACGAGCCCGATTTAACCAGTAATTTATACTTTAAAATTAGCTGGCAATATTGCTCCAGATTGAAGACCGATAGATCCCATTCACTATTTTCAAGTAAGTATTTTGCGGTTCTTAGGAAGGCCTCAGCTCTCCGCCTAATGACCTCAGTCTCTTCGAAGGACAGCCTTATTCACCACGTAATACGACAATCAATAAATCAGATGGACACGTATTTTATTTTAATTTTATATCGTTCCTTCAGGGGTTTCTTCACCCCAGAGCTTTAGCTTTTCGACTAGACTTCACGCCGTCTTCTGCATAGTGGATGATTGTTTACAGCCGCGATGACGCCTATATGGTATTCTCGGGTTGAAGATTACAAATATTCGTTTAAACTTCTCTGACTCAAACTGCAACAATAATGGTTCTCATCGATCATGTAATTGGCTATATGATTGAGGGTGAGGAACCACTCGAACCAACGCCAGACGTAGCAACTTTAGGCTTCATGAGACTGGAATATATTTTACTCATATTTTTCATTGCTACAGTTGTTATCTCTAAGAAAAAAATTGCTACAGTAGCAATTTTATTGGCGTGTTTTTTCTGCACGCTGCTTTTGCTTATCTGCTAGAAGCTGGATCCGAAAGGCAAATTTTACAGAAAGAAGAGTTGGGCTGAAAAATGCGAGGAATTCTGCTCTAAACATCATTCATGCTCGCTGGAAATTACTAAGCACGCTATTCAAGCATAAATGAGACACATTATCCTCTTTTATAATCTCGCTAAACTGCTGAAGAGTGTTGGGCATATTGAGCATGTTTTAGGGTTTATTTCAAGGTCTATTTTAGCATGGTCTTCGCATATGTATTTTCTGCTTAGCGCATAGATGGCTATTCTATGTATTTGGATTTGAACGCCGCTAAAGTCTATGCGGTTATCTCTTATGGATGCGGCTAGTTCACTTATGGCCCTGTCTACATCGCTATGCGCTGCTACGTTTATGTACGATCCCCTCTCCAATGAAAGATATCTTGAAACCGCTGAGGTTGATAAGCCCGTTTTCTTAGCGGCTTCCCTACGTGTTAATCCCATCTCTATGAGTTTTTCAACAAGCCTTCTTTTAACAGACGGAATCACATACCTGTAGCCGAACTCGAACGCTGACATCATGGCTATAAGACAACTATCCTCCTTTTAATTTCCATCGGATTATTCACCACTTCAGTTAGGTCCTCCACCATTTCTAGGGTTCCAAGATAATTTCCATTCTTATCCCTAACCGCGGTCACGATAACCCTTATTATCCTATCTCCAAGCCTAGTCCAATACTCCCTAAAATCCGCCTTGCCAGACTTCAGCTCATTAACAACGCCCTTAACAAAGCTCTCAAGTCTGGGTGGATGACAATATTCAAATCTTCTGCCGATAATAGTCTTTGTTCTAGCAAAGCCCCTTCTAAATGCGCTCTCAGAGAAGAATGTAACCCTGTCGTTAGCATCAGCGTATGTCATTTCGACTGGTAGATGCTTAAATATTGCTTCCACCTCATCCTTGCTTAGAAAGCCTGTATCAAACTCTAGGTCGCCCTCAGACTTAACCTCATAAGCGTCTGGCGCCAGAGCCGCCAGCGCAGCAAACTTAAACTCCTGCGGAAGCTTCTCAACCTGCTCCGGCGTAACAGCACCTCTAACCTCATAGGGCAGTATAGGCTTAGACTTAGGCATCCATTCAACATCTACTGGCATCGAGTAGCCTATGCCCTTAGCAGCGTCATGTATAGCCGCCCACTCACCCTCGGAGAGAAGCACCCAAACGGATGGGAAAAGTATTCTCTCCTCCCTAAAGATTAGATCGGATATCTCTCTTGATATTTCCGCAGCCTTCTCCGCTACGTTCTTAGCATATCCGCCCGGATCAGATAACCCCTTCTCAACAAGCGCTGATAGCTCCCTAAGTTTAACCATTGCTTGATCCTCCCTACCCCATAGGACTCTTGGAACAGCCGTTATACCCCTCCTTTCGAGATATGGGAATATAAGCATCTGAATTTTCCTATAATGCGCCCTAAACCTTCTGAGCTCACCCACGATATCACTAATGGCTTTCAAATAATTTGCAGACTCATCTGGGCTTGCTCCGCTTAAGGCTCCGGCATAAATGTTTAGGGCTTCAGAAAGCCTAGATATTCGCTCATTTTCCCTTGAAAGAAGGTCTAGCGGGTGCCCTCTAGGCACATCTCTAAGCTCACCGGAGCGCAGTACATCCCTCAAGAGCTCCACATGTAAATCACAGAGCCTAAGAATCTCTGAAATTTGCACGCCCTCCTTGATAAGCTCCTGCTCAACCAAAGGTATCTCAAATGGCGAAATCCCCTCTAAAACATCCTTAAACTTGCGCTTTAACTCCTCCATGGGTAGGCCTCTATGCAGCTCCCTTAAAACATTCTTTAAAATCTCAATCTTCTCTCTATTAATTGACACGTGGCAACACCGACAACAATAATTTGGAAATCAATATATAAGGTTTTATCTCAACGGTTCCGGAATTCGTTCACGTCCACCGATCATGTCTTCTAGGAGAAACATAGTATTCTTTGGACAGCCTTAATGTCCCTTCTTCTCCCATTCTTCATTGGCGAGGGGCATTATACTACGGCGTAAATTTCTCCATTCTCCTCAATTTTAAGCTCTATCTTCTTCAGCGGCTCTCTGGGCATCCCTAGGAAGGGTCTGCCAGTTTTAGGGTCATACATGCCATCATGCAGCGTGCACCAGATTTTTCCAGTATAGCGGTTCCATTCAACCTCAGCCTGCATATGCGTGCATAATCCCTCGTACGCTACGAACCCATCCTCCAAATGTATCAGTAGGCCGGGTCTCTCAGTCCCCTCCTTATCTCCAACTGGATAAAGAAATTTCCTAGCCTCACCGATCGGTATCTTCTTAGCATTCCCTATATAAATCGTCTTCTTACCCTTCTCCACCAACTAATTCACCCTCCTATATATCTAGAATTTTTACTAGCCTAATATTATTAAGTGTTAATGTTAATATACCAGGAGAATACCTTTTTCGGGATTATATGCCCGCAGTATCCCGCTTATATGATTCGGCGCAGTGTATGCAGCAGAAAATCATTTCCTTTCCATTTATGACTTCTCTATATCCACCCTCGTATATTTTGCAGCCACAATTAGCACATACAGTTAGGTTTGGCTCTATTGTTGCGGAGACTAAAGATGAAAATCGCCTAAAAAGCCTTTTACAGAATTCCCTACCATCGTCAGTTAATTCAAATACTTTCTTTCTCTTATTTCCAACAACCCTAATTGAAGATTTCACTAAACCTCTCTCTTCAAGGTGCTTAAGAAATGGGTAAACTAGGCTTGGACTAATGTCCTTTCCAACTCTTCTCCTAAATTTGCTGAGGATGCTATATCCGTGGCACGGTCCTTCATATAGGATGATAAGTATATAGAAGCGAGAGAAGTCCGAGATTATAGGTTCAAGATCGCCTGAAGACATATTTATTCCAGATACGACCATTTTGATTTAATGCATGTAACATCTAATCATCTGATGGTGAAGTGAAGCAATAAAAACGTTTTGCCGCTCCATTTATTTTCTTCAGATATTTCTTAGAACGTGAAGTATGTCTTTTAAAGATATATCTTAAAACGATATACTTATTAAGCAGAATCCCTATTAAGGTTAGGGGTTGCCGAGTTGCCTAGGGATCCTGTCTGCGGAATGATTGTGGATGCTGATAGCGCTATTAAGCTTAGGATTGGCGATCGCACCTATTACTTTTGCAGTGAAACATGTGCAAGGATATATGAGCGGCCGGAGCTCGAGCTGAGGGCGATGAAGCGTCGGGTTGCCTTAGCCCTTGCAGGGGTTGTGAGTGTTGCTGCCCTAAGGGTTTTAGCCATGTTTGGGCTTGTCGCCGCTATGATGGCATTTAGGATTGCTAGCTTATCCGCATGGGACCTTGCATTCTTCATGATATCGACGCCCATAGTTTTGATTACTGGATGGAGCATATATTACGGCGCCTATAAGGCTCTTAGAAGCCGCTCTATAAACATGGATGTTCTAATAGCTTCCGGTGTACTGGCGGGATGGGGATATGGCGCAATAAGCACCTTCCTTCCATGGCTGGGCTCCGAAGGATTCGGATATATGGAGACAGCGATAGGAATCTTAGCCTTCATCTTGCTGGGAAAGTTTATCGAGGAGAATGTTCGGAGAAGATCCGCGGCAACAATACGAAAGCTACTTGAGCTCCAGCCAACCTTTGCAAGGATTTTAAGGGATGGTGGAGAAATAGAAGCCCCAGTTGATGATGTTCAAGTGGGCGATATAGTTGTTGTTAGAGCGGGCGAAAAGATTCCAACAGATGGGGTTGTTATTGCAGGCCACTCCCTAGTTGATGAGAAAATAATTACCGGAGAGAGCATACCTGCTGAGAAGAATGTTGGCAGCGAGGTTGTGGGTGGAACAATAAATAAGACTGGCTTGTTGAAGATTAGGGCTACGAGAATTGGCGATGAAACCGCTCTCGCGCAGATTATACGCTTAGTTGAGGAGGCGCAGGCATCTAATGCGCCTATCCAGAGGTTTGCTGATAGGGCGGTCGGATACTTTGTTCCAGCAGTTTTCACGGTTGCGGCCTTAGCATTCTTCTACTGGCTTTTCACAATGGGTTTCACGCATGCCTTCCTAGTCTTATTGGCTGTGCTCTTGATAGCTTGCCCATGCGCCTTAGGCATAGCAACACCAACAGCAATCCTCGCTGGTGTAGGTAAAGGTGCCGAATACGGAATACTTTTGAGGGGCGGAGAATATGTCGAGAAGGCAAGAAATCTGACAACCGTGATTTTCGATAAAACTGGAACCTTGACGAAGGGGGAGCCATCAGTAACAGATATCATACCAGTGGGAGACCACAGCAAAGAGAAGGTTTTGGAGTTAGCAGCAATCGCGGAGAAGGGTTCGGAGCATCCTCTCGCAGAAGCCGTTGTTAAGGCGGCAAGCACCCTGGGATTAAATATTCCAGATGCGGATTCCCTCGAGGTGATTCCTGGAGAGGGGGTTAAAGCCCTTCATAGGAACCATCAAATACTCCTTGGAAACCGAAGGTTGATGGAAAACAATGGAGTCAATATTGCGCATGTAGAGGATAAACTGGTTGAGCTTGAGGAGCAAGGTAAAACC
>JAGTRG010000067.1 GCA_018396435.1 Candidatus Bathyarchaeota archaeon | reverse complement strand
GGCTCAGCTGAGGCTAATCAAGATCTTAATGTATCCTCTCCCAATCTTTGGTCTGTGGAGAACCCGTACCTTTACACTTTGAGAAGCGAGATCATCCATGACGGTAGGGTCGTTGATAAAACTGATACTAAAATAGGAATACGCTCCATATCTTTCGACCCACGTAATGGATTCCGATTGAACGGAGTCCCCATTAAGCTCAGAGGCGGCTGTGTACATCATGACTGCGGGCTGCTTGGAGCCGCTGCGTATGATCGGGCTGAGGAACGGAAGGTTGAGCTTCTTAAAGCAAACGGCTACAACTCGGTGCGCTGCGCCCACAACCCGCCTTCGCCGGCCTTTCTGGATGCTTGCGATAGGCTGGGCATGCTAGTGATAGATGAGATCTTCGATTGCTGGCGTGAGGCGAAAAATCCCAACGATTATAGCGTTTATTTCGAGGAGTGGTGGCAGAGAGACCTGGCTTCCATGATACTTCGTGACCGCAACCATCCATGCATCATCATGTGGTCAATCGGCAATGAAATCCCGGAGCTAACTGGTTTTTCAGAGGGCTACGCATACGCACGGAAATTGGCGGACTTCATCCGCAGCCTAGATAATACAAGGGCCATCACGAGCGCTCTGACAGAATATTTTCTCTATCCCCTAATTGCCGCCGATCTAAACCTTGAAAGGAAAATCCCGGATGAGCTCTGGATGGAGCATTCTTCCAAGTTCGCTGAGCCCCTAGATGTTGTAGGCTACAACTATATGATACATCGCTACGACAGCGATGGGAAAAACTTCCCAGATCGCATAATATGCTGCACAGAGAGCTTCCCCTCCATGGTCTACGATTACTGGGAAGCCGTTGAGAGGCTGCCCTACGTCATCGGCGATTTCGTCTGGACAGCCATCGACTACCTCGGCGAGGCAGGTATTGGACGGGTCAAATATGAGGGCGAGGAATTTTCGTTCCTCGGGCCTTATCCTTGGCATCAGGCATTCTGCGGCGATATTGACATCTGCGGCTTCAAAAGACCCCAGTCCTATTATCGCGACTGCGTTTGGGGCATATCAAAAGCCCCCTATATTGCGGTTCATAAACCAGAGACTTATGGCAAAAAACCCCGTGCTTTGCTATGGAGCTGGCCTGAGGTTGTCTCCTCCTGGACTTGGCCGGGTTGCGAGGGAAAGCCGATGGTGGTAGACGTATACAGCACCAGCAGCGAAGTTGAGCTCTTCCTTAATGGCAGATCCCTAGGCCGCAAGCCAGCCGGCAAGGCCAACAGATACATCGCCTCATTCGAGGTCACCTATGAACCCGGCGAGCTGGCGGCGGTTGGATACGAAAACGGCGTTGAAACCTCACGAACCGTGTTGAGGACTGCGGGAAGACCCGCAAATATCCGTCTGAAACCTGACCGAAGCGTGTTAAAGGCGGAATTCGGCGACCTTTCCTACGTAACCGTAGAGATAGTGGATGCCGAAGGCAACATTTGCCACAACGCCACCAACAATGTTTATTTCACCGCCTACGGCGCCGGCTCCATAGTGGCCGTAGGCAGCGGAAACCCTGTGTCTGAGGAAATGTATGTTGGGAACCAGCGCAAGGTTCATGAAGGACGCGCAATGGTGGTTGTCCGCTCAGACGGTGAACCAGGCGAGATTGTTCTGACCGCTACCGCCGACGGAATCCCAACAGCAAGCGTAACCATTCAAGTAACGAAATAAAGACGGCGGTGAAAACGGAAGCATACGCAATGCTGTAAGAAAAACTATAGAGATCTGCACAAGATTACGCATCCTACACTTATTTAAACTTTTTAAATGCTCTAGCTTACTTACAAACACATCATCTATTTTTTTATACTTAGAAAAACCTTGGCAAAATAGTTCATGCACGCTATGAAACTTCCTCACTTTCATCTTGGAGAAAAGCAGAGATCCATCATTTATGCCGTTTTATAGTTTATGCGGTCAGATTGTAATTTTTAGGCCGTGGCCTTTCAGTCTTTCGAAGTGTTCATCCCTTGTTTTCAGAGTCATATTGTTTGAGATGGCTGTTGCGGCTATCAGAAGATCCGCGTCGGGCAATTGAACACCTTCGCTTCGAAGCTTTCGGTATAGGCTGCAGTAGGTTTCAATAACCTTGTTGTCTATGGCTTGAATGCTAAAGCTTTCTTCAAGCAGCTCCTTGGCTCTTGCCCTCTTCTCTGCGTCTAGCCCCCTCAAAACCTCAATAAGCGTTATTATCGAGATGGCTCCAACCTCATGTCGCTTCTCCCGCAAAAGCTCTATAACTACGTCCGTGTCAAGTAAGATCATCTGAAAGAGAACCTCTCCCTGAATTCCCTAGAGGATTCAACTATGGATTCTATGTCTTTGTCTTTTAGGATTTCCGTAAGCTTCTTGAAAGCCACTTCACTCCTCAACCGTTTGGCTTCATAGTATAGATTGAGGAGAAACTCACCCCATTCAGCATCGCCCTTAACCTTCTCAAGAACCTCCTTCACCTCAACAGGAACCGAAATAGTTGCATATTTCACCAAATTTGTCACCACATAACTATGTAACTACACAACAACATAAAAACCTTTCCGATGCCATTTTTAAAAGAGAGCATCTTTATGACCATCTTTCCGGACTTCTCACACATATACGCATATTTTCCTTTGAATTCGGCTACGCTTTTCAGATGAGACCATCTTAACAATCTTGTTAAAAGCCCGCTTTAAACCTTTTAAGAAGGCAACTCAATGATGGAAGAACCGCCGGAAAATATTTTTGGCTTAGAATCACGTTTATATCTGAGCGTACATCAAGTGTCAAGTGGCTGATGGAGCGTTAATCGCTTGGTATGCGAGGTAAAAATTTATGAGAAGCCACAGTTGAGCAACCCGGTTCTGGTGGAGGGGCTTCCAGGCATAGGGCTAGTTGCAAACATAGCTGTTGCCTACCTGATAAGAAAGCTGGACGCTAAACTCTTCGGCGAGATCAAATCCTCATATTTCCACGATGTCGCGGTTACCAATAAAGATGGTTTACTCACCTACCCAACAAATCAGCTTTATTATTATAAGGGTGAGAAAAGCGGACGCGATTTAATATTGCTATATGGAAATACACAAGCCCTCACCGCGCGCGGACAATATGAACTCTGCGGATGCATACTTAAAACAGCTGAGAGCCTAGGGTGCAGGCTCATCATAACACTCGGCGGCTACAGACCGGGGAGGGGAGCTGTTAAACCGCGCCTCTACTTCGCCGCCTCAGACCGCGATATGGCGGGAGTAGCCAAAGATCTAGGCGCTGAGCCTCTGAGAATTCAAATTTTCGGTTTGGCCGGACTGCTAATCGGCATGTGTAGGCTACGCGACCTTAAGGGCCTCTGCCTGCTCTCCGAAACGCCGGGAACCTATCCGGATAAGGAAGCAGCGCATGAGCTATTAAAAGCCCTATCGAGAATCCTTAAGATAAAAGTTGACATAAGCGATCTAGGCGACCCTATGGATCTAATAAATGTTCTGCCGCCCTTCGATTTCGGAGCAATAGCTGAAAAAAGAAGTGTAAAGCAGCCCATGCCTGATTGGTTGATCTGAAATAAACCTTATAGGCTTTATGCTAGCATAATCTTCATATATACGTTTCAGATTTCCCAGAGTTGCTATCCACCCCTAGTTTCCTGCATGAACTGTTGATAAACCCTTTGCACCCTTTCAGCAGCCGGCCCTGTCCCCTCAACAACTCCCTCACGAGTCACCTTGATCCTATCCATAACCCAAATAAAACCCTCTTTCTCATAGAGCTTAACCATTCTCGGGAAAACCCTCTCCAGCCTCTCAGCCAGCCCCTTAAGATCAAAGGGTTTTTCAACGGATAATATTTCGGCAACCCTGCTCCCGCTCAGCAAAATCTTAGGAATAGAGTGCCCATCCGGATCAGTCGCATCGGACAAACATAGGCTTAAGCTCCCAGGGTCTATACCGACAAGTGTTCCAGTATATGTTTTCCCATCAATTGTTACAACACTAACTGTTTTATCAATGAACGAGGAAACCTCGACAACAAATCTTCTCTCAGCCGCGGACATAACTTTTTACTTCCCTACACCTGAATCTTACTATCTAATGCTCAATCATCTTTATTACTTTATTGCATGGATGGAAAAATTCGGCGTTTAATTTGCTGCTCAAGAATAAGTATAGTATCCGGCGGGACATCCCAATAGACAACTATGTTCGGCCCAATCCAACTATTATTACCGATCGTTACCCCAGGCATGAAAAGCGCGCCGACACCGGTCATAACGTTATCACCCATGATCACGCCGATCTTTTCCCTCCCAGTATCCACAGTCTCACCCTTAACCCTCATTCTAATGGTTTTCTTATCAAAACGCAGATTTGCCGATATAGATCCCGCCCCTATATTGCATCCTTCGCCAATAACGCTGTCGCCAACATATGAGAGATGCCCAATATGCACGTGATCCATCACAATGCTATTCTTAATTTCACAAGCGTTTCCAATTCTAACTTTTCTACCAATGCTGGTATATGGGCGTATGAAGCAGTTTGGACCAACATCGCTTCCATCACCTATGTAAACTGGGCCCTCAATGTAGGAGCCGGAGCGAACTAGGGCGCCATCACCAACATAAACCTGACCCTTAATATGCGCTCCATCCTCAACAGCCCCTAGTATGCTACGCTTAACCATCTTAAGAGCGCGCATATTAGCATCTAGGAGATCCCACGGTCTTCCGATATCAAGCCAGTTATCTCCAGATATCTTTGCAACAGCTACGCTTTCACCATCCTTGAGGGCTAGACGGATCGATTCAGTTATTTCCAGCTCGCCCCTCTCAGAGGAGCTCGTGCGCCTTATTAAGTTAAAAATCTCAGGGGAGAACACGTATATGCCAGCATTAATCCAGTTGCCCAATGCAGCCTCGGAGGGCGGCTTCTCCAAAATATCGATGAGCCGTCCGCAATCCATTTTTAGGACGCCGTACTGCTCCGGGTTCTCAACCTGAACGGCGGCTAAAGTCGCTGTAGGCTTAGCCTCCTCATGAGCTTCAAGAACGGGTTTTACGGCGTTAACTGACAAGAGTAGGTCGCCGTTGATAGCCAAAAAATCTTCGCCGCCGATATGATTCTCAGCTGCAGCTATAGCGTCAGCTGTCCCTAAAACTTTTTCTTGCAGAACATAATTGATCTTAACATTGAACCTTTCCCCGCCGCCAAAATATTCCCTAATAACTTCATTCTTATAGTTAACAACGATAAGAATCTCCTCTATTCCCACCTCTTTAAGCGTGCCTATGAGATGCTCCAGAATTGGTTTCCCGCCTACGGGTATCATGTGCTTCGGGCGGGTAAAGGTTAATGGCCTAAGCCTCTGCCCTTCACCGGCAGCTAACACGACGGCTTTCATTGAGATTACCGTTATCAAATAAAGATGGTGTGGAAATTGAATAAAAGATTTATGAAGACAGGGGAATAATTCATTTGTTTCCAGAAATCTTAAGAGTTAAATTTGCAACTGCAAACCCAAACTCTCTGCATAACTCTTTATCTTCCTCGCTTTCCGGAGCCCCAACTATCGCTAAGCCATAATGCTTATCCTCAGGGTTACCTTTAACTATCATGCCATGAATAAGCAGCGCCTGCACTATTGACATTAGGGTTGTCTCAGCTCCAGTTGCTGTTCCACCTGAGGTTGTGAATGCGGCACCAACCTTTCCCTCAAGTTTACCATGTATTTTAACGCTTTCATCTATCAGAGCCTTTATTTTTGCGCTCATGCCGCCGTAATATGTTGGCGAACCAACAACGATGCCGTCAGCCCTTAAAAGATCATCAAGTGTGACATCACCAACCTTCTTAACTTTGCAGTCCACGTTTTTAACCCTTCTAATGCCCTCGGCAACCAGCAAAGCCGCCTTTGAAGTATGTCCAGTTCTTGAATC
>JAGTRG010000066.1 GCA_018396435.1 Candidatus Bathyarchaeota archaeon | reverse complement strand
TAAAATTTGGCGGTTCAGACCTGTCCAGCGGGGAAAGAATAAGAAAGGCAGCTGAGGTGATTTTGAGAGCTGGCTTTAGAGAAGTAGTCGCCGTTGTCTCCGCAATGGGTGAAACAACGAATAATCTAATAGGGATCATTTCTCAGATAGGTGAAATAATCGATCAGGATTATGCGGACATATTATCTATGGGCGAGCGGACAAGTGCACGTATATTCTGTGCAGCCCTTAAGGCTCTAGGGGCTGATGCAGTTTATATTGAACCAGGCCATGAGGAGTGGCCGATAATAACAGACTCAAACTTCAGGGACGCTAAACCCGATATGGAGGAGACACGTAAACGCGTAGAGAAATATTTGGAGCCTTTGCTTTCAAGCGGAAAGACCGTCGTTGTCTGCGGTTTTCTGGGCAAGGATAAATATGGAAATATAACAACTTTAGGTAGGGGTGGAAGCGATACAACAGCCCTACTATTGGCAAACTGCCTAAGGGCTGACGAAGTTATACTTGTGAAGGAGACGGAGGGCGTCTTATCGGCAGATCCGAAAATTGTTCCTGATGCCCGCATCCTAGAGACGGTGGACATTTACGAGATGTTTGCTTTAGCGCATGGCGGAGCGAAAGTCGTTAAGGCTGAGTCCCTAAAATATAAGCTTCCAAACCAAAAATTGAAGGTCGTTAGCTTCTCATCAGGAGATTTAAGGTCTCATGGAACTGAAATCGTAGGGGTCTTTAACTCAAACTCATTTGAGATTAGAGGAGAAAAGGGTTTAGCAGCAGTAAGTTTAATCTGTCCCATAGAAGCAGACGCTATGAGCCAAATATTCGCCGCGTTTTCCGGTAGCAAGATACGTGGGGTCAGCACTGGGAAAGGCACAATTACAATTTTTGTTTCAACTGACATGTTGAAGGACTTAATAAGTAGGTTACATAGATTAGAGATATGTAAAGCAATAAGTTGCTTAACAAAGGTCGGGCTTGTGGAGATTTCACATCCAATTTTCGTCGACTCACCTGGCTGGGTTGCGAAGATAGCTAATGCCCTTTCATCTAAGGGCATAAATATAATTGAGATTGCAACGAGTAAAGCAACGATAAACATATTTATTGATGAAGTTAAAATTGAAGAAGCTGTTAAGGTTGTGAGGGATGCCCTTGAAACGTAAGAGTACAGCGATATTGGCCGCAACAGGCATGGTTGGTCAAAGATTTGTTCAGCTTCTGGAAGACCATCCCTGGTTCGAAATATCTGTACTGGCAGCATCAGAGCGCTCAGCTGGGAAGAAGTATAAAGATGCATGCCTCTGGCGCATGGAGACTGAGATGCCTAAAGAGATAGGTGAAATGACAGTTGTTAACACGGACATTAAGTCTATTAAGGAGACCAGCGATGTAGATTTAATTTTCTCGGCTCTGCCTGGAGATGTAGCTGGACCAATAGAGACCGCCTTCGCAGCTGAGTATCCAGTTCTTAGTAAGGCAGCGGCTCATAGAATGGAGGAGGACGTCCCATTAATAATACCTGAAGTTAACCCTGAGCACCTGGAGTTGATAAATGTGCAGAGAAGAAGGCGAGGTTGGAGCGGCTTCATCTCAACGGATCCGAACTGCTCAACTATACAGATGGTTATGACTCTAAAACCACTGATGAAGTTTGGTTTAAGAAAAGTTATTGTAACAACGATGCAAGCCTTAAGTGGAGCCGGTTATCCGGGAGTCGCCTCGCTTGATATAATAGACAATGTTATTCCCTACATTGCTAAGGAAGAAGAGAAGATGGAGAATGAAACTAAGAAGCTTCTGGGCGTATTTGACGGTGAGAAAATTAGATCTGCCAATATTTGTATCAGCGCCTGCTGCAATAGGGTGAATGTTAAGGATGGACATTTAGAAGTTATATACGTTGACTTGGAGACTAAACCAAGCGTTGAGGAGGTTAAGGAAGCTTTTAGGAGCTTTGCTGGTGAACCCCAGATTTTAAATCTTCCCTCAGCGCCAAAAAAGCCGATAATTGTCAGAGATGAGATTGATAGGCCTCAGCCCAGATTGGATAGAGACGCCGGAAAGGGGATGAGCGTTGTCGTTGGGCGTATACGCAATGACCCAATTATGACAATTAAATACCTTTGCCTCGGCCACAACACCATTAGAGGCGCCGCCGGGGCTGGAATATTGAGCGCTGAGCTTATGGCTGCCAAGGGTTACATTTAGTTCTTAAGTGTTTAGGAGCAAAATTTTATGGGTGCCATACTTTCAGGTGTTCTGGAGAACAGAGATGGGATCCTATATATAGATGATGTCTCAACAGTTAGGCTCGCTGAGGAATTCGATGTGCCGCTTTATGTTTTAAGCGAAAACCGTATACGTGAAAACTTTTGGCGACTTAGGGAGAACCTGCTGAAATATTATAGTAAAATCAGAATCTATTATTCCGCTAAAGCCAACACGAACATTGCTGTTCTGAGAATCTTGGCGGATGAAGGAGCATACCTTGATGCTGTAAGTCCGGGCGAAGTTTTCTTAGCGCTTAAATCCGGCTTTCAGCCGGAGAAAATTCTGTTCACTGGAACAAGCGTTAGAGATGATGAACTTAAATTTCTCATCAATTCAGGAGTTACAATTAATATCGATTCGCTTTCGCAGCTAAAGAGGCTTCTGAATATTCATACTCCAGAGATCCTATCCGTAAGGGTTAACCCAGAGATAGGTGCTGGCCACCATGAACATGTAATTACAGCTGGCAGAAACTCAAAGTTTGGTATTTGGGAAACCGATGTAGTGGAGGCCTATAGTATGGCTTTAGGGGCTGGAGTGGAGAAATTCGGCATACACATGCATATTGGGTCAGGCATACTAGAAATCGAACCATTTCTATTGGCGGCTGAGAAACTCTTGAAAATAGCCCAGAATGTTCATGAAAAACTTGGCTTAACATTTGAGTTTATCGACTTTGGCGGTGGATTGGGGGTTCCATATAGACCTGAAGATAAACCTTTGGATATAAACTCCTTTGCTGAGATAATGCTTAACCTATTTAAAAGTAGAATTGATGAATACCATTTAGGTGAACCATATTTCTGCCTTGAGCCGGGACGCTTCATAGTCTGCGATGCCGGAATACTCCTAACGAGAGTTAACACCCTGAAGGTTACACCCTTCAAGAAATTTATTGGCGTAGATGCTGGATTCAACACCTTGATCAGACCTGCAATGTACGGCTCTTACCATCCAATAGTCGTTGCGAATAGGCTGAATGAGCAGGAGGAAGATATATACGATATTGCTGGCCCACTATGCGAGTCTGGAGACATATTGGCGAGGGATAGAAAGCTCACCAAAGTGTTTGAGGGAGACTTGCTTGCAATATTGAATGCTGGAGCCTACGGCTTCTCAATGAGCTCGCAATATAATTCTAGGCCTAGATGTGCAGAGGTACTGGTTAAGAAGGGAAAATACGCCCTTATAAGAGAAAGGGAGAAAATTGAAGATCTGCTTAGGGGTCAATTAATTCCCGAATGGCTAAAATAACTTATAAACGTCTTTGAACCACTAAATGGATCATGAAAAAAATTGATTTCCAAAATTAAGAATGTAATTATTTTAGTAATCGACAGTCTTAGGCAGGACCATTTGAGTTTTTATAATGGAGGTAAACCGGTATTCGAGGATGTAAAAGCATGCGAAACGCCGAATTTAGACCGCTTCGCCAAAAAGAGCATAGTTTTCACGAACATGCATCCCTCCGGTCTGCCAACAATACCTGTTAGAACTGAGATTCTCACTGGACGATTCAGCCTTCCACATAGACCTTGGAAGCCCCTTCAACCTTACCCTGAAGATATTTCTGCCAGTGAGATTCTTGGAGAGCATGGTTTCACATGCGGGCTAATATCCGATACTTATCATTTATTCAAGCCTGATATGAATTTCCACCGAGGCTTTCATGAATTCAGATGGATTAGGGGTCAAGAATACGATGCCTATTTCTCTTCCCCAACTAAGCGTGACGTCAGTAGATATGTTAATTTAAACTATAATGAGCAGTGGAGAAAGCTTGTGGCAAAGTGCCTTGCAAACACGGATTACTTTAAGTCTGAAGAAGATTACTTCGCCATGAAGGTCGTTAGGGAAACTTTAGATTGGCTTAAAAGAAATAGAGCCCACGATAGGAAATTTCTATGGATGGACATGTTCGATCCCCATGAACCCTGGGATCCCCCTCCCAGGTTCGATGAGTACACAAACCCAAATTACGAGGGCTCAAGGCTCATATTGCCCATGGGCGGATATGCTGAAAACTGGGCTACTTATGAAGAAATAACCTATATTCGAGGATTATATGCAGGCGAAGTTTCCTTTGTAGACTATTGTTTAGGAATATTATTTGAGGGGCTTGATGATTTGGGCTATATGAGTGACTCAATTATAATCCTAACCGCTGATCATGGGCATCCTCTGGCTGATCACGGTAAATTCCTCAAGGGTACAGATAGGCTCTATAATGAATTGCTCAAAGTTCCATTCATGATTTATTACCCTGACTGTAAGCATAGGGTTATGGACGCCCTTGCCCAGTTTCCCGATATACTGCCTACAATTCTCGATGTGATTGGCCTAGAGAATGAAACAAAACATATGAATGGCAGAAGCTTCCGCCGAATTCTAGTAGATGAATCTAATGAGCATAGAGATGTCATAATAGCGGGATACCATGAGGGAGAAGACAGATGCGTCAGAGATAAGACTTGGAGCTACATCCTTAGACCTGAAGGTCTGCCAGATGAGCTTTATAACCTTATTGAAGATCCTAAGGAATTGAGAAATTTAATAGATGAGAGGAAGGATATGGCCATGAAACTATATATGTCCTTCGGCAGATGCTTTTATAGAAAACCTGCAAAAATCATAAAAGGAATTCAAGGTCAATATGAACTGGAACACGTTAAAATTTAATCCCTAAACCCTTCTTCTCCCCTTACTTCCTCTATATAAAAAAAGGAGGCATTATAAAGTAAATATTTTCAGACATTAGTTATTTCTGTGCTGCGGCTACTGCTTTTTTAATTGATTCTATGGTTTGATCAACCGTGAGCACCGAAACAACTTCAAAGTGAGCGTAGGGTATATATTTGAGCAAGCGGGTGAAGAGTTCCGCTTCATTTGCTGCTTCACTAATTGTGTATCCGCACTCGCCTCCAACAGCCATTCCCCAGTCCTTTGTAACGCCTGCATTCATGTCCGCCTTAATCATTTCAAGCATTGAAAGCCAGCCCTTAACTCTCTGCTCAGCGTCAACAGGCACTTTACTCGGCTCCAACCACCACTTCACGTAGAACTTAGCCATCCTCCTTTTCACCTCCTTTTTCTCGTGTTTATGCTGCTCTAAAGAATCGCATTTTAGAGCTAAAACATCGCCAAAAAGCGAAGAGGGGAGCCTTACACTCAGCTTCACAATTCAGCGAAGTTCAATTGTATTATTAGAGTTCTTCTTTAATAAGTCTTTACATTATGCATAATTGAAAACAGCCTCAACGAATAAAAATGTTTTTTCTAAAAATAAATGCATTGTTTCGTCGATCTGTTTACACACAATGCATGTTACTTCTTCCCATTTTACTTCCATGCAATCTAATTTCTGAAGAAGCGCGTCTGATGCTAGAGGAGGTCTTTTGCGGATCGTTTTATTTTTACTATGGCTTCAGCTATATCGTCCATATCCTCGGTTGCTCCCAGGAATAAATGTTGAGGCAGCTCAACGGCTTCTTCATTGTAGGCTTTTTCTGAAACTGGAAAGTTCGCCTTAGATTCTACGTATCGTTTGTAGGCTTCGCTACATTTTAGAAAGTGCAGCGCCATGTTTAATGGCGGATGTGGTTTACCGCAGGGTATGCCCTCAGCCCTCAAAGCCGTAATGAACTTATCTCGTGAGACCCCTCTGAAGCATGATGGGTCGTATTTAAAGCAGTAGGG
>JAGTRG010000065.1 GCA_018396435.1 Candidatus Bathyarchaeota archaeon | reverse complement strand
CGTGGATGTGGGAAGACTTCGCTGAAAAGCACGGGCCCTTCTTCTCACCCAAAATATTCAAGGAATTTTTCCTCCCACACTACAAGAATCTGACGAGCTTCTTCCATAAAAACGGAGTAAAAGTGATGCTTGATTGCGACGGAAATTTCAATGCTTTACTGGACTCATTAACTGAGACAGGTGTCGATGGATTATGGCCTCTTGAAGTAAACTCTGGCATGGACGCTATAACCATAAAAAAGAAGTACGGAAACAAATTCTTTTTAATAGGAAACATAGACAAGCGTGCTGTAGCCAAAGGCGGAGAAACTATGCATAAAGAGGTCGATTCAAAAGTTCCAATACTAAAAGAGTTGGGCGGATACATACCAGGCTTAGACCATAATGTTTATGTGGAAATCACACTCGATAAGTTTAAAGAGTACGCTGAATATCTTAAAAGATACCTTCCCTACTAGTAAGTAAACAATAAAGTCAAAAAGGTCAAATCAGGTGCACGTTAATAATACTTGAGGAAAGTATCAAAATGTTTAACTCATCTATCCTTGAAGTGAGAAATGTTTCAAAAACGTTTAATGGCGTTGTGAAGGCCCTCGATGGCGTCAGTATGGCAGTTAAGGAAAATGAGATTGTGAGTGTTGTTGGAGAAAATGGAGCTGGCAAATCAACTTTAATGAAGATTCTTGTGGGAATTTATCCTCCAGATGCGGGAGAATTGTATCACAAAGGAGCAAAAGTGCCATTTCCAAGAAACCCGATGGAAGCTCTAAAAAGGGGAATCTCAATTGTCTACCAAGAGAAGGGAATAATACCCCATCTAAAAGTCTATCAATTCCTCTTCCTAGGCCTGGAGGAGAAATTCACTAGGCTCGGGCGGCTGCAGCTTGAGAGAATCCTCGGCATTGCAAAAACAGTTTTAGATGAGTTGGGCGTCAAATGTGACATAACAAGCTATATGTATGAGCTGCCGCTCTCAATGCAGAAAATGGTTGAAATAGTGAGAGCGATCTTGTCCATTAGATTAGAACATGGAGGAGCTGAGAGTGATGGAGTAAACCCAATTATAATTCTTGATGAGCCTACGGCTCCATTATCACGTGAGGAAAGAGACGAGTTATTCAGTCACTTGCTTGAAATGAAGAAAACATCCTCTTTCATTTTCGTATCACACATAATACCTGAGGTAATGGAGTTCAGCGAAAGAATTTATGTCCTGCGCGATGGAAAGCTCGTCGCCCATCATGATTTATCGAGGGAGAAGCCCACAGAGGAAGAATTATTCAAGGAGATAGTTGGAAGGGAGTCTCATCGTTACCTCTGGGCAAAGTATATTTATGGAAAGCCTGAGGAACTTAAAGGAAGACCAATCATTTTATCAGTCAAGAACCTCAGCAAAAAAGGCTACTACCAAGACGTATCCTTTGATCTACATAAGGGAGAATGCATAGGATTATTTGGACCAGCCGGCTCTGGCAAAAGCGAAATAGCTAGGACGATTTATGGAATATTAGCCCCCGATAGCGGCATGATCATCACTAACGGTAAGAAGGTCGGATTGAAAGATGAGCCCCATCGCAGACTAAAGATGGGCATTGGATACTTCTCTGGAGAAACAGGGAAAGAACTCTTTCTATATTGGCCTATAAGGAAAAACATTTCACTTGTTAACATGGAGAAGGTGGTGAAGAAACCCATCAAAATTGCGGCAATAATAAACTTTAAAGCTGAAAGAAGTCTGGCGGAGAAGGTGATGAAGGAAATGAGGATTAGGGCGCCTAGCGTTGAGACGGAATGTTATTCGTTAAGTGGAGGCAATAAGCAGAAGATTTCTGTAGGAAAATGGCTTGAAAGGAGCCCTAATATACTCGTACTTTTAGATCCAACCATAGGTATTGATGTCGGGTCCAGAGAGGAAATATATGAGGCCCTCTTAGAAATGAAAAAGGGGGGCATATCTATGATCCTCGTGAGCGACGACCCAAAGGAGTACGCCATACTATGCGACAGAATAATCTTAGTAAAAGATGGGAAGCTAAAGAAAATATATACAAACGATGAGTTCAGGAAAGTGATGCAGCTATGAAAAACGAATCTAGAAAGAAGTCAACAGCGCTTCCAATACTGTTTTCCACGGCTAGAATGCTAATGAGGACTCCAGCATTTTGGTTGATAATAGGCCTTGCAGTTCTTTTTACAGCTTTATATTCAGGAAGTTTCCTATCAAGTACGAATCTTGAAAACATCCTTAAAGGATTCGTGGTAACATCGATGCTGTCTGTAGGACCAACTTTCGTTGTGCTCATGGGATCACTAGACGTGTCGTATATAGGTATATGGATGTTTGGCGGCGCACTGGTTTGGCTTCTCTTCCCATATTTAGGCATGGTCTCCATCTTTGTCTATCCGATCTTCGGTCTCGCAATAGGCCTTGTCAACGGAATAGTCCACGTCAAAACTAAGATACCTTCATTTATATTGACTATCGCTATAACCGCAGTTTTCGCCTACCTTACCACAGTCATTAGAAATATATACGGCGTATTGACCCTCGCTGTCCCAGAGTATCGTTTTCTTGCAGGCTCAGTGATACCATATCTGCCGAATACCTTCTTATTGGCTTTGCCTGTACTGGCGCTATCCATCTTCTTTATGAACTTCACGAAGCTTGGAACATACTTGTGTGCAATAGGCTCCAACGAGGAGGGCGCTGAACTTGCCGGGATAAACGTCAAGAAATACAAGGTGTTGGGCTTTTCGGTCAGCGGTTTCCTAACAGGCCTCGGATCCATCGCTTTATTCTCTTACCTTGGAGCCAGAGCGCCAGTTACCCTAGACTTAAACGAGATGGTTAGAGGATTAGCAGCCATAGTGCTAGGTGGGACACCGCTTGTTGGCGGCGTCGGAGGCCCGCATAGAACACTTTTCGGCGCGCTGGCATACACATTAATATTTAATGGGTTATTTCTCACTGGAATAGACCCGAATCAATTCAAGCTATACATTGGGTTAACACTATGGGGCGCCGTGTTAATAGCCTCCAGGCGGCTTAAGGGTGTATTGATAGCGTGAAAATGGAGTTATGAAAATGGCTAGAGCACGTATACGCCGCGAATGGTTGCAAAAAAATTTAACCACGATAACGCCGATAACTGCGGCAATAGTTTTAATGATAGCGTTAAGAGCTTTGAACCCCTTCTTCTTAGCAACCTATGAAAGCGTAGTCACCCTCATATATGGTATGTCTTGGTTCTTGATAGCGGCATGCGGACTGACATTTGTTATATTGATGGGCTCTTTCGACTTCTCAATTCCAAGCGTTCTCAAGCTTTCAGCCATGTTATGCGGAGTCTTTTATCCGCAAGTTGGTTTTGCGGTGATCCCCCTTGCCATCATGGTGAGTCTATTATTTGGATTCATTAATGGAGTCTTGTTAGCTAAATTTAGTATCCCATCATTTATGACGACTCTGGCCACCTCATTTGTAGCCGAGGGCTTAGCCCAAATAATCTCAGGGGGATATACAAGGATATTGTCGGATCCCTCGTTCACTGCAATATCAATAACTTTTATACCTGCTAAGTTCGGTTTGCCATCAATATTTTATTGGGCGATTGCATTATGGGCTGTTGGAATAATCGTTACCCTCATCACGCCGTTTGGAAGGGCAGTCTACGGAATCGGAGGAAACCTTACAGGAGCAAGACTTGCCGGGATCAACATCACTAAGGTGAGAATCCTTGTCTTTATGCTAAGCGCCTTCTTTGCGAGCATAGCTGGGATTCTTTACGCCGCGCAGATTCAGGGCGCTCACATGCAGATAGGCGTGTTAGACACCATCCCGTTATTCGCGAGTGTGGTGGTTGGAGGAACTGCTCTCTCAGGAGGGACGGGAGGCATTCATAGAACTCTGCTCGGCGTGATCATAATCCGCTGGCTTGACTCTGGAATGAGCATGATTGGAGTAGACTACAACGTAAGAATGATAGTCTTCGGCGCTATCGCCATAATTATGACTATAGCAACCATCGACCGTAGAAGAATCAAAATAATGAAGTAGCTAAGCCAAAGCCAATTATGATTCTCTAAAATGGTGTCGACTGTCGACCAAAGACCTGTTGGGGCTCGTTTGGGAAAATAAAATGAGAAATCTAACACCGTCGTCAAAATCGGTTAAAAACTACTAAGACAATTGAAATTTAGATTGCCTTAAAAGTTGATTTTATTTCCTTACTATGTGCCTAACAAGCCATTAGGGTAACGCTAAGACCAACTTTTCCCGCCGAAAATAAACCAACAAAAATGAAGACGGCAAAGTAAGGCTTTCTGAAATTATCTGAAGCGATAAGGGTATAAGTAAAAGAATCGGAAGATCCTCTAACAAACCAGCTTGAACAGTTAATGTGTAGGAAATAATGTAGATCGTACCGAAGAGCTCGCTCCAAGCAAAACCCAAAATACTTTCCAATTAATCGGCTGACCTGCTCATGAATACCCGCGTATTCAATTAAGTATAAAAAAGAAAGGGGATGAAACTTGTGTTTTTAAAGTGCTTCTGCTCTTCCCCAGACTGGATCGAGTTTAAGCCCAGCCGCTTGAACCGTGGCAATTTTCTTCATGAGGTCTGTATGGGTGTCAACGCTGAAGTCTAGGAAATGTTCCATGGTTAATGCAAACTGTTTTCTGAACTCCTCTAGGTTCTTGCCGGCAGTTCTGTCATCCGTCACTTTGAATCTGGACATTAATGGTATGTTGTAGTAGTCGTTTGCAGTCAGGTAGAATCCTCCATGCCTATCATATGTTAGGCCGAGTTCTTTGCACTTTCCGATGGACATTAGCCTAAAGTCATACGGATACTCCTTTGCAGGGTACGTTTCGCTTATTTTTAAGAAGTCTAGTAGCTTAGAAGCGTCAGCTACCACAAAGTTCGGATGCCACCATGAGCCAGAATTCTTTATTAGCTCTTCATTCTCGGCCTTAATTGCAGGATCTGTCATGTTTAAGACTGTTGTTACCCACGGAGACTGAATCATTTCGTCTCTTAGTGGGTATGAGTATCCAGTCGCGGCGTCATAGATGGCTGTGACGCGTTTTCCACCGAAATACTGGAACTCGGTCAGAGATGTTACGAACCATGTTCCCTCAACCACTCTCGTAACGCAGGCAACTATCGCGTCTCTCGCGGCTGCGAAGGGACCTATGTTTATTCCCCTCTCCTCGAAGGCAGAGACAGTACCCATTGCCTGATCGTCGTTGTGACCCCATACAGCTTCATAGTCTGTTCTGACGGCAAGGGCATCCTCGCCTGCTTTCCTGCCACCTGGATATGCCCACTCACCCCAATAATGGCCCAGTAATTGTATTTGCGGATATCTCTGCCAAGCTATTGCGATTCCTTGGTTAATGAGAGCTGTTGAGTCGGGGGCAATTGTCTTAGAAGACTGAACATGCAGAACCTTCGTCTTATTATATTTCCTCATTTTCTCGAAGAGCAGGTTCATATCGTGGAAGCTCATTTCGTCAGACATGGTGCTGAACTCGTGGAACCAGTAGGGTCCCCTGTCTCCTGGTAAGAGCTTTGGGTCTCTACACCAGGCAGTTGATGCAAACACTTTATTTTCTTCGCAGATTCTAACAATCTCCTCCATAGCTGCGGTGGCTGGAGCCCAGTATGAAATTCCTTTTGCCCCAGCGGCGATCAGCGAGTCTGTTGCTTCAACAGCCTTTAAAGCCTCAGTTCCTATTTCTATTCCTCTAAAGTCTAAACCAAGCTGCCTAGCCGCTTGATCAGAAGCCTGATAATCATATTTTGGCGCTTCCTGAGCTAGCGTCCAAGTGACGTAACCCACCAAGAATTTATCTCCAGGCTTGGCATTTGCGTATTTTTGCGCTAGCTCGCGTCTTTTCTCAGCTAACCCCTCAACAGCAGGGGCGGTGACAGTCACCGTGGGGCCGGGCACGGTTACCGTTGCACCGGGCAAAGTCACCGTTGCACCAGGCCCGGTAACAGTTGTTGTTACAGTTTTCTCCACGGTTTCTCGTGGTTTGCCAAACCAAGCAGCAGCTCCACCAACAGCAAGCCCCGCAATAAGAGCGCCAACAGTCTTCAGGTACTCCCTCCTCGCCTTCTCCTCTGGATCGGGATCGGCGGGTTTACTCTCCTCAGATTTCCGCTTCATAACTTCACCGTGTTAATTATTGTTGAGTTTGTTTTTAAGTATTTCGTAACTATTTTAGCATGCATGATTGATGGAAACTCAGACGGCAGAACAATAACGCCGCCTTTGTCTGCGTATAGGCGCGAGTCCTTCCCTGGTTTAATTAACGGAAATGCCCATTTTTGCATTTTAATTCATTAAAATGGAAAACTTTTATTCAATTCGCGCATAAATCATTTATAG
>JAGTRG010000007.1:14892-46253 GCA_018396435.1 Candidatus Bathyarchaeota archaeon | reverse complement strand
CTAAAACTGAAATATGTAGGTATAATAGACGATGAACTGGGCTACTTAATAGCGGTTACGGATGTCAATGTTTCGCCAGTAGGCAAAATAATCCCGGGGGATGCTGCAACCCACCATAAAGTAACATTTTCACTATTAACCTACCTCCCAAAGGTTCAGGAGATAATCGAAGGCGAAGTTGTTGAGGTCACCGACTTTGGAGCATTCATACGCATAGGGCCAGCTGACGCCTTAATTCATGTCTCTCAAATCATGGATGACTTTATAGTATATGATGAAAAGCAAGGGGTTTTCATGGGTAAAGAAAGTAAACGTAAGATATCTATAGGGGACAGGATGCGCGTGAGAATAACTGCAACATCAATTGGTAGAGGCGCAGGCTTCGGCAAGATAGGTGTTACGGCGCGTCAGCCATTCCTAGGAAAAATTGAATGGATAGATGAAGATTTGAAGAAGCTAAAGTCTGGAGGCGAGGGAAAATAGCGGAATAATATTTCGTGGTGTTAAATCATGGTTGAAAAAGCATGTAGAAGATGCCGCTATATAACCGATGAGAATGTCTGCCCAAACTGTAAATCGACAGACCTAAGCGAGGATTTCAGCGGGTTAGTAATAATCTTTGATCCAAAAAATTCCATTATAGCGAAATCAATGAAAATCGAGGCGAAAGGGCGCTACGCTATAAAGGTGAGGTGAAGCCAACACGCACATTCTTACGCCTGAACTTAGAAACAGGCTGAAGGCGCCGCTGGGGCTGCTCATCAGCGGGCCTCCAATCGAAACCATGAGCAGGCTCGGAGAATTAATAGATTTAGTTAAGCCGAAGAAGATAATTTCTATAGGCGATATCGTCTCGAGGAACATTCTTGAAAAAAGCCTTCCATTAAATATTTTTATCATAGACAATAAGTCCATGCGGGAATTAATTGAGCCGATAAATGCCAACGTAAGCAAAGTTTTACATCTCATTAACCCAGCTGGCACTATAAGCAAGGATTCTTGGCGGATAATTGATGAAGCTATTAACTCAGAGGGATTAGTGAAGGTTTTGGTTGAGGGTGAGGAGGATCTGCTCACAATCGTAGCCGCCCTCCTGGCTCCAGTAAATTCCATGGTAGTTTATGGTCAGCCTAATGAAGGAATAGTCGTGATAATTGTTACCGAAGAGATCAAAAAAGAAATGCGTGAAATTATAAACAAAATGATTTATGAACCAGAAAGTTAAAGTAGAGGATTTCCTCAAAATATAGGCTTAAAGGGTGAATCACGGTGAAAGTCAAAATAGTAAGTAATAAGCGTAATGAGTTGCTTAAAAGAAACGAAATAATTTTCAGCGTGTCGCATGAGAATTCGCCGACGCCATCACGCTTAGAGATGAGGCGAGAACTTGCTAGAATACTCAAAACCGATGCTGAAAATGTTTATGTGAGAAGGATGGAATCAACAACCGGGCTTTCAGCAGCTATAGGTGAAGCGCACGTATACGATTCGCCGAGTCAAGCTAATCATGTTGAACCGAAGTACATAATGCGGAGAAATTCACCTAAAACAGAGGGATGAAAATAGATGCCGAACAGGGATAAAAGTGGAAAACAAAAGCATATTTCTTCTTATTATAAAATTGAGAATGGGAAACTTAAAAGGTTGCTTCCTATATGCGACAGATGCGGACCGGGATATTTTATGGCTGATCATGGAAACAGGTATACATGCGGGCACTGCGGTTTCACAAAATATAAAGCGGTGAAAAATTCCAGCGAAAAGAACTCAAAAGAAAGAATCTATTCCTCGGATTGAGGGGGTCTTATTAGTAGGAAAAACTGTATCGCTGCTGCTGTTGACAGAAGAATTATGACCATTATTAGCACCGTTTTAATTCCCATCATATCAGTGTAGGCATTAAGTTGCGGAATAAAAATGAACCAGATGTATGCTATAAGTACTAGTGTGCATATCAGAGAAATAAGATAGAAAACATTTATTCTGCGGCCAGCCATAATCTCGCCTTCAAAACCATTCTTGCATCACATATTTTGTAGTAACTTATATTTATCGCTGATGCTAATAAATAAAAGGCATGTATGATGTATGCCTAGAGTCACTTTAATTGAAAAACTCTATATTTTAAGTGATCTATCTATTTTTGTGAATAATTTGAGCTGGTGAGTTACCATGTATACTGCTAAGAAGGTGGGAATTATTGCCGATACTCATGATAGGCTTCCGGTTATCGATGAAGCAGTTGAAATATTGAATGAGGAGGGAGTTGATTTGGTGCTTCATGCCGGAGACTATGTTGCTCCATTTGCGCTCCTAAGATTTAAACCTTTAAAGGCTAAGTTAATAGGAGTTTTCGGAAATAATGACGGTGATCACGATCTTTTAAGAAAAAGATCCGATGAGATAGGAGCTCAGATTTATGGAAAATTTGCGGAAATAACCCTCAACAACCTAAGGGTCGCACTGATACACGGTGAGGAGGAGATTTTGCTCAAATCTCTTATTAACGCAAACTATTATGATATTGTTATTTATGGACATACTCATAAGGCCGAAACCTATGTTGTGGGAAAAACATTAGCTATAAATCCAGGTGAAGCTTGCGGATACTTAACTGGCCAAGCAACAATGATGATTTTAGATGTGAAGCGGCTTAAGGTTGAAACCGTAAGTCTCGAAAGTAAGCCGAAAATTCAGTAAGCCTTAAATTAACCCTACACCTTGCTTTTTCCTTTAATGTTCAAGAAAACATTATTTGCTATGAGCAGAAAAATGCTTGGCTTAATATTGATATTTAACTCCATAGCGAGTTTGATATCAGCATTGGGTATTCTATCCGATTCATGTTTAAATGTGCCGATACGATTCCATGAAACCTACTTTGTAAATAAATTATTATTTGTTTTCGTTGTGCTAACATCGATTCTAAATTTGGCTCCGGCTAAAACATTAGGCAAAATAGAAATTAGAAGGTTACTTTTTCATCATTATGTTTACGGTTTTATGTTTATACTTCTATACTTTACTTCAGCCATGTTACTTTCAATTATGCAACTTTGGGTTTGGGAGGGTCAAATTTATATAATTTTATTGCTCTATTGGGGAGCTGCCCTTGTAATAGACGATATATATGATATTTCACCGAGAATAGCGGTTTTACTTGATGCAGTCACGAGGAGAGTTCGCAGATTAGGCAGCCTCATTTTAATAGTACACGCTATTTCCAGTTTGGCTTCAGTTTATGTTGCAATTCGAGTTCTAGTATGGCATCTTGAAAATACCTTTTTACTCGGCATAAATTCATTTCTGAATTTTGCATGCATTTTTCTCATGGCAAATTTGTTTATAACAGCCTTTTATGGGCTAAAAATAGTTAAGAGTAGGGTATGGCTTGTAGCCATCTAATCCGTAGGATGAAGCAATCCAGTCTACTTTTTGGTTTTTATTGATTCAATGCCCTCTTTTAGGCCTTCCCATCCACCTTCAGCTTTAAGCATTAAGATTTTAAAGGCTGTTTTTGAATCCATTTTATCCCATGATTCACCTGCTGCCTCCCTAACTAAATATCTGGCCGCATTAAGAATCTCAAAGTTCATTTTTGAATCTGCTTCATCTGCTACGTGGCAGATTAAGGCTTCAATAGTTTTTGGGGCTATTGGTCCGGACTCTCCGTGGCTTGCAACTATGATATGGATTAAATCCGTTGGAAAACCTCTTCTAATTAACTCGGAAGCTGCTAATGTTAAATGATCTAGGCGCTCCCCCAAAGGCGAGTTTCTGTAGGTTCCATCTCCCCTTCTGTCGTATGTTAGAGCCTTAAATAGGTCATGTAGGATAATCCCGCTTATAACTAAATCCCTGTTTACTCTGCCACCATAAATGTTCTCAGCTGAGTCGCAGAGCGCCATGGCAACATTAATGGTTGAGAGCGTATGCTCCAGTAATCCTCCAGGATAACTGTGATGGTGATACTTGCTCGCCGGGGATTCTTCTAATGGTAAGCCCATGTAGGGCTTACCGTCTATAGTGACTGATAGATCGCTTATAAATTTGAGCGTCATTTTTCGCAGAGACTTATCCTTAATCTTGCTCACAACTTTTTTAAGTCTAGGATTCAGCATTTCATCACCTAGAGAGGCTTGATCTACAGTTTATTTATTTCGACAGGTATTCCCTTTTAATCTTTTCAGCTATTATGTGCGCCTCACGTATGGGCTCTGGGGCTCGATGTTTTCTTGAGCATTCCAAAACAATTTTTATGGCGGTATCCAAAGAAACTTTATGTCCAATACTAACATAAACCGGCTTAGCATTTAACCTCGTAGAGACAGCCCCGCCCACAATCCTTCCCTCATGGACTATAGGCTTCCAAAATCCGCTTTCGGATTCAGCGATCCTCCCACAGAGAAGGGTTTTTGCAACACCCACGGTTGCTACGTCTAAAACTAAACCTAGGTGGCTGGCGAAGCCTAATCTGTATGGGTGAGCGATTCCTTGTCCATCGACTAGAAATACATCCGGCTTTATCCTGAGCTTTTTTATTGCGGAAGCTGCTGGAGGGACTTCCCTAAATGATAGTAGGGTGGGTATATAAGGGAATCGCGTGGTAACCTTCGATGTCTCTAACTCTACAAGCTTCATTGAGTCATACTCTAGAACAGCCACTGCCCCGATTGACTGATTATAAGCGTATGCAACATCAACGCCGGCAATGTATCTAATAGGGATTTTAAAGCAATCCCTGCAGATAATTCTTTTTGAAAGGGCTATCTGCAGCTTTCTAGCTTTTTCAAGAGAAAAGTTAAGACTTTGAAGCCTATGAAGAGTTTCCATATTGAATTTTTCTCCCCGAAATCAACATTATTGCGGTTTATCGCTGGCTTTGGGCTCTAAAATTTTCTGAAGTTCCCTCATGGCATTGTTAAGTATGCTTCTCCTAACCTCAATAGTTACGTCCCCTCTAGTTGCTTCAATAACCCTTCTAGCAACATCGCATTTTCTTCTAAGTCCCGAAATGAGTATGAGCAGATCGTCGTGACCCATTATTTCAATATATATCGCTTCCATCATCCCTAGGCAATTCTCAGCCCCTTCAACATCGTCCCTTCTAATGAGATCTAGAGATCTACGTCTTAACTCGCCTATAACATCGGCTAGTCCAAGAACATAGGGCTCATTTGGGGCTCCGATATCCTCTGGGCCTATAAACTTTCCCTCACTAACAATTTTTAGAAAGAGCCAAGCTTCAGCATACTCTTCAAAAGCCGAGTCTACCAGCCCAGTATAATATAGGTCTGGGTGAACCTTTGATAATTCATTTAATTTACTTAGACTTATGCTTGCATCCCTCAGTAAATTCTCCGCCTCACTGATTTTATCCCTATGAACAAGAAAAATTGCCTGTTTTGATAGACGCGTTGTTCTACGGGCGATATTTTGTATCTCTTGACGTATTTCATCTTTTTTTAAAGATTCTTCCTGAATCTTTCTGAGTATGTCCCCTAGCAACATGTGCTCTCACAAATAATATTTATGGAATTTTTACTTAAATTATTGCACTCTTACACTTAAATCTCCACGGAAAGTAAGCGATTTAAGCAAGAAGCGCCTTCTTTCTTCTGGGATAGCGAATGGTGTTCAGCAGATTATTTAAAAGGAAAAAGAAGAGAGAGAGTCTAAGCATACCAAGAAGCCTCTTTCTCAAGGCTAAGCCCGTTAGGAATCCAGCGCTAAAATGGGAGAAAGATAGAAAAACAAAGGAAATAAAAATAATAGTTCCGTTAAAACCTCCGTCACAGAGACAAGAACAGAAGCAACAGAAAAAGGGTTTTTTAGATAAGCTCTTCCCACCGGAGCCGGGAGAAAGAATAATCAACCTTGATAAGGTAGGGTCAATAGTTTGGGAGCTATGCGATGGAGAAAAAACAATAGGCGACATAGTCAATCACCTCGTTGAGAAATACAGGATAATGCCGGAGGAGGCTGAGCTCTCGCTTAATGCATACTTCAACCAGCTCTCTAAAAGAGGACTCGTAGGCTTCGTAGTCCCGGAAGAAGCAAAGGGATTACTTAAAGAGTTTAGTGATAGCTAAAAAATACTCTCTGTCTCATTTAAAAGATGTATGCTGGTGAGAAAAATGCCTATTTTCAATGCTAATCAATTGGTTAAAATCGGAACCAAAATATTTTCGGCCGTGGGGGTCCCGCTTGAAGAGGCTACGCTGGTGTCAGAGTTTTTAGTTAAGGCTAATTTGGTCGGGCATGATTCACATGGAATAATGCGAGTAATACAATATGTAAGGGAGATCGAGGAAGGCATACTTAAGCCAGGCGCTAAGATTGAAATTGTAAAGGAGACAAATTCCGTAGTGGTCATAAATGGTAATTGGGGTTTCGGGCAGGTTATAGCTAAAAAAGCCATGGAGAAAGCCATTGAGAAAGCTAGGGGAAGCGCTGTGAGCGTCGCCTGCGCTTTTAATTGCAATCATGTTGGTCGTCTGGCGGACTACACATTGATGGCCTCGAAGAATGATATGATCGGTATGGCGATGGTTAACGCACCCAGGTCAGTTGCACCCTTTGGTGGTAAAGAGCGCATGTTATCAACAGACCCCATTAGTTTCGCTTTCCCAACAAATATGGGATTTCCCTTTTTCGTAGATATTGCTACAAGCGTCGTTGCAGAGGGGAAAATTAGGGTTATGCTGCACAAAGGCGAAAAAATACCGTTGGGATGGATAATTGATAAAGATGGAAACCCGAGCAGCAATCCTGAAGACTACTATAATGGAGGCGCAATATTGCCTTTAGGTGGAGACGATGCTGGACATAAAGGTTTCGGCTTAGGACTAGCGATTGAGGTTCTATGCGGGGTTCTTGCTGGCGCGGGGTGTGCGTACATGGAGACAAAAAGGGGAAATGGCGTCTTCTTCGAGGTTATAGATGTTAATAAATTTATGCCAGTTGAGAAATTTAAAAATGAAGTTACCGATCTGCTTAAGGCTATGAAGTCTTCAAAACCTAGACCGGGCTTTAAAGAGGTGATTATTCCCGGCGAACCAGAACATTTAACGCAGAGAATAAGGCTTAAGGAGGGTATTCAAGTACCTGAGAGAACATGGGAGGAGATAAAGAGAATCGCTGAGAAATTTGGTTTAGATGAAAAATCTCTTCTAGGAGATATCTGCGCTTAGTTATTTATGTGCCTCCGCGGGAATAATAGCGTGAAATATTCTTGCATATAAAAAATGCTTTTATCACGCTTTTTATTTCCTAAAAGTTTGATGGAAATTGGTTTTACCCAAAACCGTTGAGCATTTAGATTTTGAGCTTGCGTCGCTTAAAAAGAGAAGGGATACGTTATTAGCGCTATTCAATGATGGAAAAATCTCCAGCGACACGGCAATTTTACTCAGTAAGAGATTCGACGAGGTGGAAACAGCAATCAACAGGCTCAAGCAGTCTCTCACTGAGGAGGGAGATTTTTGGATGCAGATAAGGCTGGAAGGGATTAAAATCTTAGAATCTTTTCTAATAGAATTCAGACTCCTTAATTTAATGGGTGAAATGAATGAAGAAAGATGGCGCGATCTAAGCGAGGCGATCTCTAGCGGTCTTAACGCCCTAAAGAACGAAAGCAGCGCTAGATCTTCTGAGAAAAGCGCTAATCAATTTTTAAATCAGAAGAATTTAACTTATCCATCAAAAGTATCGGTTAACGCGACTAAAAATAAGGGAAGATCAAAGTCTGGCAGAGAGAGCAATAATGATTCGCCCTCCCCGAGCAAAATGGAAAGTTCAGCTTTACACTGCATGAATCCATGGAAGCCAAATTGCAAAAGAACAGATATCGAGCTAAGCATTTATTATAACGGCCGGTTTGTACCCATATGCCACGAGTGCTGGAAGGAGATTTCGGAAAAAGATATGGAATGGTCAAATTTATGATGAATTAGCCGTTGAGATTTACTTTAACAAGGGTTCGATTTTATCCCTAATGTCTTCTGCTGTCATTCTGACTTCTCCGGCTTCAAAGACCTTCCATACTTCCACATGCTGAATGCTTTCAGAGGGATTAATTGTTTTAAGCGGCCCTAGGGTTTCGAGTTCAAGCATAGCTGAGTTCGTGTAGACCTCAACGTTGCAATCGAAATCTGGATATTCTCCTGCTTCTTTATGGAACTGCTTCATGAAGATCATTCCATTAACCCAATAGGCGGTCCATTCCGGATTGGCATTGGCTCCGATTTTCACTGGTTTTTCAACGTTCGGGTCTTGCTTAATAAATACGTACTCATTTGTAAATGAGAGTCTCTTATCTGTGAGATCCGTATATGGCCAAAGCGATACATGTCTATCTGGCAGCAATCCTTCTTCATCAACCTTTGAGGGCTTTATGGGTATTATCGCAAACCCACCTTTTCTCATAACTGAGAGCGCCCAACATGCTAATGTAATCGGCCATCTGCCTATATTCCTAATTCTATGGATTACTTGAACTCCTCCACTAGGGTTCGCTTTTATTATTATCTCCTTTTGTATGCAATTATTTTCCTCTGGGTTCCCGTAAACCGTTAATGTATCAGCATTAAACTCTACTCTCACCGGTTTATCGTCAAGAGAGTATGAGCGCGGTTTAGCCTCAGGAGAACTCCAGAGCCTATGTCCTCCATAAATCCTCCAGAACCCCTCAGAGGTTTGAACGCCAACATTGGGAAGTATGCCGAACAAGTTTAGCTCTGGTTTCTTGCCGCTTGCGAGATACAGTATTCTTGGACCTATTTCGTAAGCCGCCCCGATTAGCAAATCTCCAATCGAAGCAACTTTAACCTTAAAGCCATCTACAATTTTATCTTCAACAACCATTCTATATCACGCTCCCATAAGATTTATGGAATTATATGGAGATAAAACTATTAACAGTATCTGCATCAAGTCTTTTAACAAGTTCTATCATCAGCTTCACAGCGTTCTCAACATCATTTAAGCTTAGCATGCCAACATGGCTGTGTATATGTCTTGTCGGTATACCGATGACTACGCTTGGGCAGCCAGCCCTGTTGAGGTGAATTCTGCCAGCATCGGTCCCGCCCCTAGCCACCTGCGATAACTGAAGCGGTATGTCAGCTTCTCTAGCGGTCTTTATGACGAATTCTTTAAGGGGCTGATTTGGAATCATGCTGCTGTCATACGTGCAGAGGCTAGGTCCTTTACCCATCTTAGTCGGCGCCTCGCTAGGCTTTATTCCTGGAACATCGCCAGCTATGTCAACCTCTATAACTATCGCCACGTCAGGATCAACTATGTGCGCCACTGTTTGCGCCCCCCTTGCGCCGACCTCTTCTTGAACAGTTGCAGCCCCATATATTGTGTTTGGATGACCGATATTGTCCTCCTTTATTCTCCGCATCGTTTCCATCATGACAAATGCTCCTATTCTATCATCAAAGGCCTTGCCCATAGCAACTTCTCCATTGCGTGCCAGCATAAAGGGTGACCATGGAATAACTGGATCACCGATTTTTACGCCAGCTTCAACAGCCTCTTTACCGGATGTTACACCTATATCAATGTACATATTTCTCTTCTCAACAACCTTCTGTCTCTCCTCGTCTGTTAGTAGATGAGGCGGCTTGGCCGCGATCACCCCATGTAAATCCCCCTTCTCGGTTCTCACTATAACTCTCTGTGAAAGTAATACTTGATCCCACCATCCGCCTAGCGGGTTGAAGGATAGAAAACCGGTGCTTTCATCTATGCCGGAAACCACGAAGCCAACCTCATCAATATGGCCAGCTAGGAGAACATGGGGTCTTTCAGAGCTTCCTTTAGCCACGAAGACCACTGAGCCAAGCTTATCGGTTAAAATGTTGTCCGAATAATCCGTCATGTACTCCTTTATTACTCTAGCCGTTTCCCTTTCGAAACCTGATGGACCGAATGACTCAGTCATCTTCCTTAACGCATTAATAGATTTTTCATCAAACATCTTATCGCCTCTTATTTTTCACATATTCGAATATTTCTCAATAAACCCTTTAATTCTTTCCATGGCCTCAACGATGATTTCGAGGCTTGTTGCGTAAGAGAGACGTATATGCCCTTCACCGCATTCTCCAAAAACGCTTCCTGGGGTTGTGCAAACACCCTCATCCTCGAGAAGTCTAATGCTAATATCGAAGCTTGGCATTCTTAAGTTAGAAAATCTTGGAAAGACGTAGAAAGCTCCCTTGGGCATTACGCAGTTTACCCCCGGAATCTCATTGAGCCTATTAACAATATATTTTCTCCTGCGATCATACTCCTCAATCATCCTTTTCACATATTCTTGAGGCCCCTTTAAGGCAGCTATCCCCGCCTTTTGCACAAAACTTGCGGGGCACGTTGTAGTTGCCTGCTGAATCCTATTCATGGCTTCTATAATATTGGTGTCCGCAATGGCATAACCCAGCCTCCATCCGGTCATGGCATATGTTTTGCTGAAACCATTAATGGCAATTACCTTTTCCCTTATGTTTTCAAAAGAGGCCATACTTTTCACTTCGACTCCATCGTAAACTATTTCGTCATAAATCTCATCTGATAAGACGAATATATTATGCTCAGAGGCTAAATCCGCTATGACCTTCAAGTCTTCAATATCCAAAACTCCGCCTGTAGGATTGTTAGGTGAATTCACCAATATCATGCGGGTCTTACCGGTTATCTTTCCCTTTAACTTCTCCTCATCTATGCTGTACGTTTCCCCGCAAGGAACCTCCACAACTTTGGCTTCAGATACCTCAACGCATGTGAAATGCGTAGGCCATGCTGGTGTTAAAACTAGTGCCTCATCGCCCGGATTAAGAGTCGCTAAACACGCGCAGTATATGGCATGTTTAGCCCCAGGTGTCACGATGATCTCCTTATCCGGGTTAACCTCCAGCCCTCTCCTTTCCATCAAATGTTCAGCTATGGCTCTTCTTAATTCAATCATGCCGAGGCTTGATGTGTAATGGGTGAAACCTTCCATTAACGCTTCTACAGCGGCCCTTTTTATATGCTCTGGAGTGTCAAAATCCGGTTCTCCGACATCTAAGTTAAATAGTTTCTTTCCGCTTCTCGCAAGCTCACGAGCTTTTTCAGCCATGGCTATGGTTCCAGAGGGCTTAATAATTTTCATTCTATCAGCCAAATTCATACATTAGTCCCCTGCATAAATACCCGTTAATATCACTTATTTTTGCCCTTTTTATCCTTTTATTTTTAATATTTGGTGTTAAGCGCGTGTGGGACTCTCCTTTTATGCTCGGTTCTTATATGCCTAGATAATATATCCTTAACTATTTCGATTGGCACCCCCAGTTCCTCGCTTACTTTCTCAGCTGGCAATTTTTCCTCAAATAATTTAATGATAACAAAATCTAAGGCTGGATAGTTAATGGGGAGTTCATCTGTAAGTCTGTGTCCAGGATAAAGCTGTGGGCTGCTAGGCTTTCTGATGATGCTATCTGGTATACCTAAATATGACGCTATCTCCCTCACTTGGGTCTTAAATAGGTGCCTTATTGGGAAGAAATCGGCTGCACCATCACCGTATTTAGTGAAGTAGCCTAGGAGATATTCACTCTTATCGCTTGTTCCAACAACTAAGTAATTTTTGAGGTTCGCATAGAAATATAATATTATCATTCGGATTCTAGCCCTGAGATTTGCAGCTGGAATTCTAATCCTTGAATCGTTTGGGTCGAACCCCAAAGCGTTAATTAAAACATTGCATGCTTCATCTATATGAATGGTTTTAGTTTCTATGCCTAGATTGCTAGCTAATTCAAGGGCGTCAATTATGTCCTTCTCAGGCGTAAAATTTGTAGGCATAATGATGCCTAAAACTTTTTCTTTGCCTAACGCCTGAACGCAGAGGGCGGCGGTAACGCTGCTGTCTATTCCGCCGCTTAAACCCAAAACGACGCCTGAGGCGCTGGACTCTCTAACTTCTTTCCTAATGAAAATTAAAATCTCATTAACCGCATTTTCAAGGTCTAATTTGTTCAAGGCATCATCTCCATGCCGGTTTTAGCAGCTTCTCTATTGAGGGGGCGGAATTTTTGTTTTTCGTTTTGTGAAATGCATCATGGCTTGACAGCCTTTAAAATCTCAAGAAGCTCATCTATCTCATCCCTCGTATTATAAAAGTGCGGTGAAACTCTTATCCCGCCCATTCGCCGTGAAACGACAATCCCATTTTTAGTTAATTCATTCAGTGTTCTTTCCAAATCTTTGGTCTTAAAGTTTATTATAGCGTGCCGTTCCTTCTCATTGATAGGGGTTTGAAGTTCATAGCCTATTTCCAGAAGGCCCTCAATAAGGTGGTCATCTATTTCCTTTATCTTCCTTTCTACATGCTCTATTCCGAAGTTTAAAATAAGGCGCATCGACTCTTCAGCCCCAATGTAAGATACATCGTTCATGTGAACCACTTCATATTTACCTATCCCCCTAGAATACTTCAGCTCAAAGAGGTCGAATCCCTCATAGATGTTCTTTTCAACTAGATCTGGATCCAAACTGTTTTCACCAACAATGGGCGGGTTGAACTCTTCTATAAGATCTTCTTTTATGAATAGGAAGCCTGCGCACTGAGGCCCTAGAAGCCACTTGTATGTTCCGCACGATAAAAAATCTATTCCATCTCTCTTCACATCTATTTTCATGTTTCCCACAGATTGTATCGCGTCGACCACTAAAAATGCGCCCTTCTCATGGGCCATTTCAGATATCGCCCTTAAATCATGCCGGAACCCGTTGTACCAGCCAACCTGCCCAATAGCCACAGCGACAGTTTTATCATCAATTTCCTCCCTAAGCATGTCTAAACTAACTCTTCCATTCGCATCTCTTACAAAATGGACTTCAACGCCCTTCTCCCTAAGTTTTAGCCATGTAATCACATTTGAAAGATATTCCAGGGTGTTTGTCACCACGTTACTGCCATGCTCATAAGGAAGCAGCTGAGCAACCATGTTCAGCCCAAAGGTTGTGTTCGGAATATAGGCTATTTCCTCCTTCCTTGCGCCTATTAGTTTGGCAAATACGCTTTTAGAGTTCAAGATTTTATTTTTCCAAAATTCCAGATCGACATTTTGAGTCGATTGAGCCTTAACCTTATCATTAATGAATTTTTTCATGGCTTCAACCGTGCGGAGTGGCAATGGGCTGACGGAGGCGTGGTTTAAGAAGATTTTGTTTTTCAATATTGGAAATTCGCCTCTTACATCCCGAATACTCATCATTTTAACCTCACAATTGTTAGGATGAAACATTAATAGGCTGCTATAATCTTTCCATCTCTATTTTCTCCTGATAGCCAGATTCAAGGTAAGCACTCATTGGATCCGGAGGTAATCCCTTCTCCAGTCTCGCCGCGCAGATTATTGGTCTTACGTCCGTTAGGAAAGCATCTAAAAGAGTTCTGTTGGCGAGTATTATC
Source organism: Candidatus Bathyarchaeota archaeon (assembly GCA_018396435.1). Taxonomy (GTDB): domain Archaea; phylum Thermoproteota; class Bathyarchaeia; order Bathyarchaeales; family DTEX01; genus DTEX01. The sequence continues at coordinate 32,785 of JAGTRG010000007.1, read as the reverse complement.
TCATTCCTAATCTGGTATTCTCTGAGTTTTTCTTCATCAACAATTAATGCTTTAGCATAAGAGATCATCAGCGAGTCTATGGTATGTAAAATCGCATGAATCCTATTCTCCAGCTTTGAACATTGATCAATTATGTAAATCCAGTTCTTGCTTGAATCCGGATTACCGATAACACTGCCCATTGAGAGCTCATGGAAGAGTAGAAATATCTGCATGTTAGGTTCAACCGCTTGATCGTCATCAGCTACATATCTACTATTAAAGTGTATTCCAGCTGGAATGCGGCTCTCAATAAACCTAGCGGCAATATGCTCAACGTTAACTCCGAACGCATGATGCCCTAAATCAATAATCACGCCAGCCCTATCGCCCAAATTTCTGGCTAAATCGTAAGCTGTGAAGGAATCGGGAATCACGGTGTGATATGTTCCAGGCTCAAAAAGTTTATATTCGATAAGCATTTTGACGGAGCTTGGCGCGTGATCATATATTTCTCTAAGCGACTCTCTTAAATTGCTCTCCTTAAGACGGAAGTTAACTTGGCCGGGATATAGGGAGCCGTCTGGAAGCCAAAGCACTAGTATGCCAGATCCATATTTGCTGGCTATTTCAGCAGCAACGAGTGTATGTTCTATAAGTTTCCTTCTAACATTTTTGTCGTCGGCTGAGAGGCTCCCGAAATGGGTTCCCTCAAGAAAATACGTAGGGTTCACTGATCCTATGCCCAAACCCAGATTTTCAGAATAGTCCTTCAATCTTCTAAAGTGATCAGCTTCAATTTTCTCGAAGGGTATGTTTCCCGGGCAGTCCCAACCAACGTGAATGCTCACTTTAGGCGTTGCTCCAGTAAGCCTATGCACTAAAGCCGCGTCATCAAACTTCTCAAAAACATTTCTAGCTGCGCCCGGAGGAATATAGCTGCTGAATCTTCCCCCGCCAAACGATCCGAAAACCCATGAAGGGACCTCAACCATGAAGTTTGAAATTTTCTTCTTAACTTCCTCTATGTCTATGCCTTTTCTCGCCAGATCCTTACCTAAGATATCGTATCTTTCAGCAACTTCATCCCTGAGATAATTAAGCATACCTGTCGCCTCGATAGAATAATAGAGTAATGCCAAAAATTATTTATTACTTTTCATTGTTGTTAAAGATGCTATATTCAGCCGCTGAGATTGACATTCGGAATTAAATGAATGGTGAACACATGAAGAAAATAAAGTATAATCTTCCAGTAAAACTGAAGTCATTGTTCATAATTGTTGAGGCTGCTAGAAAAATTGTTCAAATTCTATTTTTCGCCATTTTTGGCTTAGCTCTCTGGAGCTTACCCGCAATACCAATAGCTTTACCAATACTGTTTTCCTCCGGACTACCCTTCAGAACAATTGAAGAAGCACTAAGTCTCATGCAGAAAATGATCTATGAATCTATATTTCCATGGCTTCCATTGGCTTCAATCATAATTTTTGGGGTTTTAACCGGGAGGCTTCTCTGCGGCTGGATCTGCCCACTGGGTTTCATCCAAGACGTTCTTATGCTTGGTAAGAAGGGAAGCGCGGCGGCTTCATATAAAACCCATAAGAGCTTCACGGCAACCAAATACCTAATTCTTGGAATAATATTGCTGATAAGTATTTCACTTTCGCTATCTCAATTTAGTGCGCAGGGATCAATATACAGAACATATTTTGGAGTATTTGCTCAGGGGCCATTTACGGCCCTAAGCCCCTCAGATACATTGTTTTCCGTTCTTCCAAGACTGTTAATAGATGTATATTTTGTGCCTATTTATGAGATGATTTCACCTCTCCTCATCGTCCGCCTAATAATATTGATTGCGGTTTTAGCGCTAGCCATATACATTCCCCGAGCATGGTGTAGGTATCTTTGCCCTCAAGGAGCCCTCTTGGCGCTTGTGAGCCGATTTAGTCTTCTCGGGTTAAGAAGGGAGCCAGTAAAGTGCATTAAGGCAAGATGCCATATTTGCGAAGACGTTTGCCCAATGAAGGTTCCCCTACTCAGCCTAGATTGGGAGAAAATCACAGACCCGGAATGCATATACTGCCTAAGATGCGTTACCTCATGCCCGACAAAAGCTGTAAAGCCAAAATTTCCATAGGGCGTAGTGATCTGATAAGGCAACTCTCACTTTTTCTGAAGAATCTTTTCGATTAAGGCATTGCCAACATCCTGCGTTGTTGAGTTTCCGCCTAGATCATAGGTTCTAGCCTTTCCCTCGCTTAACACTTCCATCACGGCTTCCTCTATCAATTTGGCAGCTTCATTTTCACCTAAGTATTCCATCATCATTTTCGCGGACAAAACCGTTGCAATCGGGTTAGCGCGGTTCTCCCCAGCATGCTTAGGAGCGGACCCATGAACAGGCTCAAACATCCCATAATTGTCGCCTATGTTCGCCCCCGCCGCCAACCCTATTCCGCCAGTTATCTGAGCCGCTTCATCGGATAGTATGTCGCCAAATAGGTTTGTTGTGACTATGACATCAAATTTTTCAGGTTCTTTTATGAGTCTCATAGCCATTGCATCTACATGATCCTCATCCACATGAACTAAGGGGAACTCTCTGGCAGCTCTGAAGACGGCTTCTCTAAAGATCCCGTCGGTCACACGCAATATGTTTCTTTTATGCACGCATGTAACATGTTTTCTGCGTTTCTCAGCAAGTTTAAGAGCGAATCTGGCGATTCTCTCAGAGGCTTCACTCGTTATTATCCTCAAGGCGATGCCTTTACCTGAAGATACCTCAAATTCTTTGCCGGAATATAATCCCTCAGTGTTCTCCCTAACAATTACTAAGTCTATGTTTGGTTTGATCGCCCAAACGTTTGGCAAAGATTTACATGGTCTTATGTTGGCATATAAATTAAATATTTTCCTAATCGTTACAGCAACGCTTGGCGGCGCATCCGGCTCCTCAGGAGTTGTCATCGGACCCTTTAGGCATGCATGTGTTTCCCTCAGCAGATTTATGGTTTTCTGAGGGAGATTTGTCCCATGTTTCTCTATGGAGTTATATCCTGCCTCGCCATAAACGAAAGATAAATTTAAGCCCTTAATAACCATCTGCACCGCGTCTAAAACTTTAACAGCGACATCAACCACTTCAGGGCCTATTCCATCCCCTGGCAGAACAGCTATTCTATAAGCCCTATCCAAATTAATCATCTCCGGTGATGCATTCTAATCAAATTGAGATTTGGAAATAAAAAGATTATCAGCGGGCAGCTGCATCTAGCTAACCTTAATAACAATCGTATTAGAGACATAATTAAAAAGTCTCTGATTTTTCTGCGGGTAAAGAATTAAACCTAAAATAAGGTCTATGGGTAATAGAAAAGCCTTTCCGAAGCTTTCAATAGCTGCTAATGTAATACTGATTGGAGCACCATCCAGCGTTGTGACCTTTATTTTTAGAATAATTTTTCCAATTGACTGCCCATAAACACCCTCCATAAAAGTCCAGTAAAGAAACGAAATGAAGTTGCCCACTCCGAAACTTACAAATGGCGCCCAGCTCCAGCTTAAACCATAAATGGCTCTTATCCAAATCTGGAGAAAACCCCATATGGAAGCGATTGGAATTATTATTATACCCAGAATAATGATGTCTATAAGATAGGCTGCAACCCTTTCACCCCAAGTGGCCATCTCAAGTTGAGGCCTATAAAATTCTTGAGGGATTCTCACTCCGCAATTTGGGCAGTATGAAGCGCCCTCGGGAATCTTAAACCCGCAATTCCTGCAGTAGGGCATTCCTGTCACCATTTATTTTCTCCATATAGGGTCCTTATAACATTAGCTATGGAGCACATTATTGAGATATTGAGAGATATCTTTAATTTAGGGAGAATTATAAAAAAGGTAATGGTTAAATTAAAAATATCTTGAACTCTATTGGAGGTCAAAGATTTGGACATTGAAGAGCGGATGAGTTTAGTAATGCGTAATGCTGAGGAGATAGTGACGCCTAGTGAACTGCGGGTTCTCCTCGAAACGGTCAGCAGGCCGAAAGCGTACTGGGGCTTTGAATGTTCAGGACTTATGCATGTCGGTATGGGTTTGGTTTGCGGTACAAAGATTAAGGATGTTGCCAGAGCCGGATTTGACTTCACAATTTTCCTAGCTGATTGGCATAGTTGGATAAACAATAAGCTTGGCGGAAACATGGAAAACATACGTGTATGCGGTGAATACTTTAAGCAGTGCTTTGAAGCGTTAGGGATTACAGCCTCCGGCAATGTGCAATTTCTCTGGTCCTCAGATATATCCGGTGACATAATGTATTGGGAAAGGGTTATAAGAATAGCTAAAAGCTCATCGCTCCTAAGGATCAGGAGAGCTTTGACAATAATGGGGCGGGAATTGGAGCAATCAGACATTGAGACCGCATGGATTTTCTATCCATGTATGCAGGCTGCTGACATATTTTACATGGATCTGCACATGGCATGCGGCGGCATAGACCAGAGGAAGGCGCATATGCTAGCTAGGGATGTTGCAGAAAAAATGGGTTGGAGGAAGCCTGTATGCCTACATACGCCCCTCCTCTCCGGACTCCAAGCCCCAACTGAGTATCCTCAAGAGAGAATTTTTGATGAGGACCTTGGAGTAAGCCGAAAAATAAGCTCTAAAATGTCTAAGAGCAAACCTGAGAGCTGCATCTTTATTCACGACAGTCCGGAAGAGATCAGAAGCAAGATTAGGAATGCATATTGCCCACCGAAGCAGGAGGAGGGAAACCCGATTCTTGAGCATGCCAGATACATAATTTTCCCAGAGTTCGGCTACCTTGAGGTGCCGCGCCCCCCGAAATATGGCGGACCGGTAACGTTTGAAAGATATGAGGATTTAAGGGATGCATATCTGCGTGGCGAGGTTCACCCATTAGACTTGAAGAATGGTGTTGCGGAGGCGCTTATTGAGGTTCTTAAGCCTGTTAGAGATTACTTTAGGAGAAAACCGGCTCTTCTAGAGAAAATGTTGCGGTTAGAAGCAAGCCTTAATGAGGGTTGAAGTTTAAAATTGCGCAGGGGATCAATGTAGAAATGGATTTAACGGCTCTATTAACTCCGTTCGTACTGATTTTTCTATCTGAGCTGGGTGATAAAACACAAATATGCGCCATAATATTATCCTCTAAGGGATCCGCCTCCTCAGTATTTTTAGGCGCTATGACTGCCTTCCTAATGGTTGACGGCTTAAGCGCGTTGTTAGGTGGAGAATTACTAGCTCTTATGCCGCATGGAATTTTAGGTTTAATCACTGGGTTAGTCTTCATTTTTTTCGGGCTTATCTCTCTACTCTATAAAAGCAAGAGCGTCCTATGCGAAAGATCGGGTAAAACCTTAGTTCAAACATTCTCTTTAATTTCGCTTATGGAAATTGGCGATAAAACACAAATAGCCTCGGTTCTGTTAGCAGCCAAGATTGGAAACCCAATATTGGCTCTAATTAGCATCATGTTGGCATTTGCCACTGTAACGGGCATTGGAGTGCTTCTGGGTTATAAAATTTTAAGATTCATGCCTGAAAAATACTTAAGAATTATTGCATCAATGGTGTTCATCATGTTTGGGCTTATCTTTATTCTTGAAACGCTACTAAATATAGAGCTATTACCCTAGCGAAATCTCAGTAAGCGCCGAAGATGCGAAAATACTTTTTCACTGCTCAGTTTCTAGGATCACGGCGGTTCCAGTGGCTGATATTATGACTATGCCTGCGAAGCCTAAATCTGAGGTTTCTAAATCCACCCCTACTACGCCGTTTGCCCCAAGGGCTAAAGCTTTAGCCTTCATCCTTTCCATCGCCTCAACCTTGGCTTTCTCAATCTCCGATGTGAAGGCGGTAACTTCCCCGCCGAACATCGTCTCTATCCCGGCGGCAAGCCTCCCTAAAACACCTCTTGTTCTAGGAGATAAACCGGTAACAATCCCTAAGACTCTCTTAATTTTATAGCCCGGAATAAACGGCGTCGTACTCATCACAATAGTTTTCGCCAATTCTAAGGATGACCCGCATTTAGGACAGAACTTTGCATCCTCCCCAACATCAGATCCGCAAACTGGACACTTCAAGTAATTAATAACCCCCTTAATCCACTAAAATCTAATAACCGCAGCTGCCTTATAATTATTTTTGTGTGCGAGATTATGTATGAATGTAGCCTAGTAACCGTAAAAGTTGATGAGTAGATCAGCCCCATAGATCCCAACGTTTTCGGACACTTTATTGAACATCTTGGACGATGCATTTATCTAGGTATATGGGTTGGAAAAGATTCAAGCATACCTAACGAGGATGGATTACGTAAAGATGTTGTTCAAGCGCTTAAGTCTATAGGTGCATCGATCATAAGATGGCCCGGAGGATGCTTCGCTGATGCGTATCATTGGGAGGACGGAGTCGGTCTCATTGAACAGAGACCCCGCGGGATAAATATTTGGTGGGGCGGCGGTGAATCAAACGAGTTTGGAACCGACGAATCTATACATCTATGTAGGCTTGTAGGCGCTGAACCATACATATGCGTGAATGTTGGTTCCGGTAGCCCTAGAGAAGCGCTTTGCATGGCTTGAAAACGTTAAAATCCGGGAAGAACCGCTCGCCGTTAGGGGGAGAACATTTAACTTTAAAGCCCAAAGGCGCTCCATAAATATGCTGGTTCTGAAACTGACTGAATAATGATGCATTTTACTCTCTATAAACTACTCCATTCGAATGTTTGTAATCATCTCCTTTCTCAATTATTTTCATGTGGAATATGAAGGTGAGAGTTTGCCGCTAATTATAAAAATATTATTTTTCAATATTATTAAATTGTGATGCAGATTGGTTTTTTCCGAGGAACTGCTGGTTGAAAAATTCATTTCAGAAAGTTTGGTTGTTGATCCATTTACGCCAATATCTAAAGCAGTAGGTTTAATGAAGGAAAAAAACGCTTATGAAATATTTACATGCATCGGTGATAAGATTGGAACAATTACGGTGAGGGATATTTTAAGAGCTAAGAGCCTTGCTGGGATAAAAGTTGAATCGCTTCTTAACTTTGTTCCAAAAATTCCGGCTGATGCTAATCTTCTTCAGGCGGCTAAAATAATGGCGGAATATAGGTTGAGATCCTTACCGGTCGTTAAAAAGAATGAGATCATCGGCAAAATAGATATTAAAGCCATACTCATTAATGTTAAAGATAGCGCCCTTGGAAACATAAGGGCCTCTAAGATTATGACGCCCACACCTACGACGATATCAGTTGGGGAGAAATCTTCTAAGGCTAGGGAAATAATGCTTAGAAGAAAATTTGATCATCTGCCGGTTGTCAGGGATAAGAGACTTGCTGGAATTATAACCTCAACACAAATAGTTTTCAATCTTATGGCGGACTTAGGAAGCGAAAAATACAAGATGGGTGTTCCAAGCACTATTAACCCCTTCGATTATCCTGTGGAGGCAGTTATGTCCACTCATACACTGAGATGCTACCCGCAAAGCTCAATCGGAGAGGTTGCAAAAAATATACTTGAGCAAGACTCATCATATTGCTTAGTGACCGTTGATGATGAAATTCAGGGAATAATAACCTATAGGGATTTCGCAAGCCTTATTTCAGCTGAGAGAGATAGGGTTGAAGTGCCGATCTATATGATTGGCTTACCGGAAGATCCCTTTGAGGCTGAAGCGGCAAAAATAAAATTTACCCGCCTGATCAACAGTTTAAACAGATTTCTCCCGCCGATAATGGAGGCAAAGAGTATAATAAAATCGTCATCTCCCGATAAGCAGAGGAGGCGCTATGAAGTTACCGTTAGCATAAGAACCAGTAAGAGATCGTACAATTATTCCTCCAAGGGGTGGGATCTACCTATAATATATGACGAAATATCGAAAGCCATTAAGAAGATGGCTACTCTAAGAAAGGAGATTAGGCGGAAAAAGCGTGGCAATTTTTCCTCAGGGTAGTGCGCAATACAAATTTAGCATATGAAGCGCAGTCTTGGACTCATTAGCATCCCTCCCCAAAAAACGTTTAGTCAATATTTTTAGATGCAGCCTAAAATTTTTTAGCGCTTAGATTAAATATCTCCACTGGCATTTTTATCCATAAGAATGTTGATCCTTTGAGGGATTAAAACGTCTTTAGCGGTGAAGGGTCTTGGCGCGCCTTGAATCCGGTCTCTTAACCGAGGAAGATCTATTTCTCTTCATTGACTATTACGAATTGACATCTGGAAAATGCAATTTTGATCATGGAGTGAATAATATGATAACGGAAACATATTTCTTCCGGGAGGTTCCTAAATATCTAGGTTCCTACATTGTTGCAGCTGGACTCGAGCAGTTCTGCAGTTACATTGAGATTTTAAACCGTGGACTAAGCAGGAAACACCGGGAGTGGCTTGAGAGAGTTGCAGGTAAAGATCTTAGCAAAGATTTCCTAGACTATTTGGAGAACTTCCAGTTTAAGGGTGACATATATGCTGTCCCAGAGGGCACGCTGGTTTTTCCAAACGAACCCGTGATAAATGTTACCGGGCCATCCATAGATGTGCAGCTTTTTGAGACGTACCTACTTAACATCATGAACTTCGAGAGCTTAATCGCTACGAAAGTTTCGCGGATAGTCTACGCGGCTAAGGGCAAAAGCGTAATATATTCACCTAGGACGGTTGTTGATTTTGGAGCTAGAAGAGCCCATGGGAGGGATGCGGCTGTTCTAGGCGCTAGGGCTGCGTATATAGCTGGCGCCGATGGCACATCGCTAGTTGTAGCGGCAATGAAATGGAACATGCCATTCGTTGGAACGATACCGCATAAATTTATTGAGGAGAGATATAGAGAAAAAGGTTCATTTAAAGAGATAGAGCTTTTAGCCTTTAGGGAATACGCTGAAAGCTTCCCTCACAATACCGTACTTCTCGTGGACACATATGAAACTCTCAAGGGTGTTGAAAACGCTATAAAGGTTGGCCTAGAAATGAAGGAGAAAGGCTATAAGCTTGCTGGAATTAGACTTGACAGCGGGGATCCGGTCGAGTTGAGCAAAATAGCGCGTAAAATGCTTGATGATGCTGGACTGAAAGACGTAAAGATTTTTGCAAGCGATCGACTTGACGAGTTCATCATAGAAGATGCTCTCTCAAAGGGGGCTCCAATAGATGGGTTCGGTGTTGGAACAAAACTTATAACAGGCGCAAACTACAACTCCATTACCAAGGAAGGTGGAGTCTCAGCCCTAGATGGCATATTTAAGCTTGCGGAGACAAGCGATGAAACTGGCAGAATGATTCCATCAACGAAGTTTACAAGCAGCATGGGGAAGGCGACGCTGCCCGGTAAAAAACAGGTTTGGAGAAGAATTAAGAATGGCAAGTATTTTGAGGACATAATTACCTTATGGGATGAGAAGGTTGAGGACGCGAAGCCGCTGCTTGTTCCAATAATAATTAAGGGGGAGATCATCTATGATTTTCCCGACATAAAGGAGATCAGAAAATACTGTATGGAGCAGCTTTCAGCTCTACCGGAAAAGTATAGAGCGCTGAGGAGCAGCGAACCCTATCCGATTAAAATAAGCGAGAAGCTGAGAAAGCTTAGAGATGAGTTATTCGAGAAGTATCATGCTGAGTATGGTATAAGATGAGATGCCTAAATTGCCCCGATACAAATTTGACTTAGAAATTCTGAGAAAAATAGGATGCTCTAACGATTTATATACGAATCAAATATTGGTGGAAGTTTCTTAGGATATTTACCTAAATCCTTTAATAGGCCACTGGTTTCCGGATATCTTGTCAGGTCAGCGTGCGGTATGAATTGTGAATTAAAGAACTCTGCTTGGAAGTCCGGTTCCGCCCCAAGTTCCACGTATTTAACTCTTCGTGATATTTCTTCAGCCACATCCCTCATTGATCTGGAAATCAACGCCATTCTCGCTCCAGTTCCAGCGGCGTTGCCAACTATGCGCACCTTATCCAATGATATTTCTGGATACATCCCTATAATCCTCGCGTTTTCCGGATTTACATATGACCCGAAGGCTCCAGCTATAAACACTAAATCTACATCTGGCTCGCCTATATTCATCTTCTTCATCAGCGTCATGCATCCAGTGTGTATAGCTGCTTTTGCTAACTGAATCTCCCTTATATCTCTTTGCGTGATAACAATGTCCTTTCCAATGGCAGTTTCATCTTTCCATGCTAGTACAAATTCAACTCCATTTTCACCATGACGCAACCTTGGAGAATTAATGTCCTTGTTAAGCATTCCGGAGACATCAATTATTCCAGCCTTCAGCATTTCAGCAACCACATCCACCATAGCTGATCCGCATATTCCATAAGGCTTAACGCCATCTACAGTCCAATATTGAACTTCAAGCGTATAGGGATCTATTTTTACCCTCTCAATTGCTCCGGCAGCAGCCCGCATACCATGCTTTATGTGGGCTCCCTCAAAAGCTGGCCCAGAAGCGCATGAGCACGCTAGAATCATGCTCTCATTACCTAAAACAACCTCAGTGTTGGTTCCGATATCCAGAGCCATGCAAAGATCTTTCCTCTTATAGATTTCGGTTGCCAGAATAACCGCGACCGTATCGGCCCCAACGAAACCACCTATTACTGGAAGAGCATAAATGTTGCCATTTGGATTAATGTCAACCCCAATCTCTTTTGCATTAACATTCACTCCGCTTTTTACAACTGGGGGGTATGGTGCCAAAGCTACATACTTCGGGTTGATCCCTAAAAATAGATGATGCATAGCGGTATTACCAACAACTGTCATTTCATAAATTTCCCAACGGTTTACTCCAGTCTTTTCCAGGAGCACTTTAAGAATTTGATTTACACCATCAACAACGGCCTGCTGTAATTTACTAAGTTCGCTGAGCCCACTAGATGCATAAGTTATTCTTGAGATTACATCCTCACCATAGGGTATCTGAGGGTTCATCAGGGAGTCAACAGCTACGACCTTCCCAGTATTTAAATCCAGCAAGTATCCAGCAATCTTTGTTGTGCCAATATCAACGGCGTATCCGAACGCTCTTGCGCTTGTGTTTCCCGGCTCTAAATCAACTACGAGATTTTCCTTCCATATGACGGCGGTAATCTTCCAATCGCTCTCTCTGAGAACCAATGGAAGGTGCTGTAGAGCCTCGTACCCTAACCTCAATCCTTCAAGCCCGTATGTTGCTTGCAGTGCGTCCAAAAGCCTATCAGCATCAGATCTTATATCGTTAAGCGTCGGCTTTGTTAACCTAACAAAATATTTCTTGACGCATGGATTAGGCTCCACACGAGTCTCTATACCTTCCACCTGAAGCCTCTGCTTGCCAGTTCTACTTTCCTCCGGCACCCTAATAACCATTCGACCTGTAACTAAAGTTTGGCATGCAAGCCTGTAGCCTAAAGATATCTCAGCTTCCGAGAGTAATTTTCTTTCAGCTTGAGTTAATGGGCTTACATTCCCCCTTTCAACTATGACCTTGCACTTTCCACACGCGCCCAATCCGCCGCAAATTGAAGTTAAATCTACACCAGCGGCTTTCGCAGCCTCAAGAATCGTGCTTCCAAAGATGACTCTTACGCGCTTCCCTTCGGGCTGAAAGATTAATTCAAACATTTCCATGGTTCTATAGCCTCACTTCATCTGAGATATATTTCTCTAGAAAAACTAACATGCATTAAACCCTTTCCCTTCAATGCTGTTATTAAGGTAAGGGCATAACTAATAAGAATTTTAAAGTCGTCCATTTAATATTGATAACGCTTCTTCTCTATTGTGTGCCTAGATGCTTAAAGGGGTTAAAAGAAGCCTGATTTGAATCCATTTCAACCATATTTCTCTATCTTAAACGCTGAAAAGACCTCTGTAACAATTAAGTGCTAAGGATAGTAATAAGAGTGCTTAGGTAATTTAGTATATTTTGAAAAACAGCCAGTTGTCCTCTTGCCCCTTAAATCTAATTAGACAGTATCGTCCCCTAAGCTTCTCGCCATGTATGAGAACTATGATCTCATTCTCATCCCATTTTTCAACATTAAATGTTCCTCTATCCCATATCTCAACCTTTCCAGCGCCATACTCGCCTTCCGGTATAATGCCCTCAAAATTGGCGTATTCAATCGGATGATCCTCTGTCTGTACGGCTAGCCTTTTAACACCCTTAGCAGTAGGCGGCTCCTTAGGTATGGCCCAGCTTTTCAGGACGCCGTCTTTCTCAAGCCTAAGATCGTAGTGCAGATGACTGGCTGCGTGCCTTTGGATAACGTAGATTCTTCCTTCCGCCCTTTCATCCGCCGGGAGCTTTTTTTCGCCCTGCGGTTCAGAGGTTTTACTGAAATCCCTTTTCTTCAAATATTCATCCAGGGACATAAGGCTTTACCGCCCTTATTACATTATTAAAATGATAAATAGCGACTTTTATCCTTTAATTTTTATACAACAATACATTTTAATGCCCTATATCTCAATATTTATTCTTGAGGATCCGGATAATGCGTCTAACGATAGATCAAAGAGTTAGAAAGGATTTCCCTGGACTTAAGATTCTAACAATTATAATTAAAAATCTTGAGATTGAAAATGAAAACCCATATCTTGAACTTCTTAGAGGAGAAATGATTCAATATGTAAGAAGCAAATATAAAATCGAGTCCCTAAAGGATCTTCCAAGCATAAGAGCCTACCGCGACTTCCTCTGGAAGATCGGGGTTGATCCAACCAAAAATAGGCCTGCGGCTGAAGCCTTAATAAGGAGGATCCTCTTAGGTTATGAGCTGCCGAGGATCAACACCTTTGTTGACTCTCTAAATCTAGCCTCAATAAGGTCTGAAGTTGCCATTGCATCGTTCAATATGGATAAAATCTTTGGAGAACCGATTCTGCGATATGCCATTAAGGGTGAAGAATTTTATGGAATTGGCATGAAAAATCCAATGGTTTTGCAGGGAGGCGAGGTTGTGATAGCTGATGGTGAAGGTGTTATTGCCACGTATCCCCATAGGGATTCTGAACGCTCGAAAATCACCGAGAGCACCCGCAACGCCCTATTAGTCTTCTGCGGCGTGCCGGGCGTAAGCCGAGGAAGACTTCGTGAAGCAAGAAGTCTCGCTATTCCTTTAATAACAACTTTTTGCAGAGGAAAGATAGTGGCCAGTGAATAGTATGTCACCGTTTAAGTTTATTATGGAGGAGTCTGAGAGAAGAAAGGGCTCTAGAATAGTCTTAGCCCTTGACGTTATAGATGAACATAAAAATCTCCTCGCTAAAGCCATGGGTATACTTGGAGACGCATATGAACATATTTGCGCCCTAAAAATCAATCACCATCTTGTTCTTCCATTAGGAGTATTTGATGGCGTAAAGAAAATTCTGGATAAAGCGCACGACCTAGGCTTGCCCTCAATAATGGATTGCAAAGCAAACGATATTGGACATACAAATCGAGTTATAGCTGAAAATTATTATAAAGCTGGATTTGATGCCATAATAGCAAATCCATTTGTTGGATGGGAAGAGGGTCTTCAACCAATTTTTGAAGTTGCCAAGAAAATGTCCCGCGGGGTCATACTGCTTACATATATGAGTCATAAAGCCGCTTGGGAAGGTTATGGACAGATGGTTTACGATGCAGCATCGGGAGAAGCTAGTCCTCAATATTTAATATTCGCGAAAAAGGCATTACTTTGGGGAGCTGACGGTGTTATTGCTGGCGCAACATATCCTGAAAAAATAAGAGAAATATACGCTGTTTTAAGAGGGATCGTGCCCATTTACTCGCCAGGAATAGGTATGCAGGGCGGAGATATAGAAATGGCCCTTTCAGCTGGCGCACATTACTTGATTATTGGAAGATCAATAATTGACGCTAAAGATCCCGCTGAAACAGCTAAAAGAATTAAAAATTCAATAAATAAAGTATTGAGCGAAAGGTTGGGCAGCCGACCTTAGATGTCCGTCCTTTAGTCATCGCTACCTCCCTCAGCAACAAGCCTCTTCATAGGTCAGCCGCAAGAATTAACCTAGTCTATAGGATAATTAAAATATTACGGTTTAGACCAAAGTTCCCTTTTTAACAAATCCCTAACAGCTGCCCTTATAGCCGCGCTTCTGCTTGGATACATGTTCTGCCTAACTAATTCATCAAGCCCCTCAAGGTATGCTTCCGGAAGCAAAACTGTTACAAGCTTCATGCTCATGCACACCTCAATACTTTCTCCTTAATATTAGGAATGATATAGTTTAAAAGCATTTAGTGCCTTTTTAACTCTAAAGATTTGGCGATCTCTGCTATAAAAGTAGGATTAGTTATAACTGGTTCAGCTAAACCAACCATATGTGCTCCAAGCTCAAATAGCATCTTAACATCTTTTAAGGATCTCACATATCCGCTAGCCAAAATGAAGAACCTATATTTTCTTATCTGCTTTATAAATTCAAAACAAGGTTTACCGGATGATTCATCTCTAATGTTAAAGTGCACTCCAAACAATTTTAATGATTCTATGAAGTCAAGAATCGGCATATAGTCAGATACAACTCCCAGTCTAAATTTAGCTATGATCGGAAAATCCATTAGTGAGAATCTTTCAAGCCATCTGTAGAGTTCACTTCTATTTTCTGGAAGAACCATGGCTCTAAGCCTTCCAAGTTCAAGATATCTTTTATATCCGCCATGAAAGTTTAGTTCCAAAAGATCCCCACCAGCATCTTTAAAGCATTCCGCTGCTTCTAAACCCCATTCAAGTCTGGGAGTCGCTAAATTTAAGCAAACCTTCACTCCCTTGAGCCCGTCCCTAACTATTTCTATTTCTCTCTGGAGGAACTCTATGCATTTTTCCCGGTTTGGAGGAAGAACCCATCCGTGCTCTAGGATGCCATAGGCCGGGGGCTCCGCAAGATAAGCGCCAATCTGAACCATGGCGGAACCTGAACCGCGTTCAGAACAGAATCTGCCGTTTGTGTAATGCATCATTGAAGACAGAAATATTTTGCCCTTTAGATTTCTATATAATTCCATCCATTTCATAAATAAATTATTACATGCTCAATGTATTTTAAGTTTAGGGGTTTAGTGAGAGAGGGTCTTCAATAACGGATAACCTCTCTCACCCAAAGATCTAGCGTATCTCTTTAGATCCTCAGCTTCCGAGATCCCTTCATATGCCGCCTCAACTGCAAGTTTAAGCGCCAAAATTCCAGCTTTAATTCCATCGGGATGGTGATAAACGGCTGTTCCGGCTAGGAACATCTTTCCCTCCGACCCAAAGACCTTAATATTATAACCAATATTATGTGCGCCCAACCCGCCGGCTATGACTAATGTCATACCCTTATTGCCTATAAGCCCTTCTTCCTTTAACCTCTCAATGATCGAGAATTTCTCGGCGTCTGTAGGTCTAATGTAGCCGCCTAAAGCCGGTAGCTGCATGAATGCTGCGCCAGAGAGACCAGCTAATAAGTATGCCGTTTTAGGGTCTTCACCGAAAGTGAACATTGGATCACCAGCATATCTATTCATGCCAGCGGTGTGAGCGTATACTGGGACGCGATATTTCTCTCCCATCTTATATATTTCTTTTATAATGCCAAAATCTCCAGCCAAATGAGGTGAAAAACATAGAGCATTCGCTCCGCAATCCACGGCTATCCTAGCGTATTCTAAGATGGAAAAGGGGCTTACAGTTATATGCGGTGCAAAAATGATCCTCTTCTTGTCCGATCTCGGTTCTGTTGAAAGCGATAAATCAAAGCCATTTTTCTCCAGCAGCCTAACGGTTAAGCTTACATATTCTGCCAATTCATTCATGCTAAGATGCAAATTCTCATCGGATTTTATGAAAAGAGCTCCGGCCTTAGCCGCCTCTACAACTCGCTGAGCGAAAAGATCTTTTGGAAGCCATTTGGGCTTAACGATAACGCCTATGATAGGATCACTTGCATCTAAGCCTAAATATTCCCTAATTCTCTCATGAGGCCATACTTGACCCAAAAATTTACCCTTATATTTGGCAGGAAATTTATAGTCTATCAGCCGCGCGGTAAAATTGATGAGCGCATTAAAGGGTTCGCCGGAGGTAGCTATTCTTAGCTGTGTGAGTGATGGTCCATCATCTTCTTTATCAAAAAACTCTAGGGGTATGCAAATTGTGGCTATAGCGGCTTCTAAATTTTCTTCTGAATTTAATCCTAAAAGTTTGACTTCTTTTAACCATGACATGTGTAGTTGATACTCTTCCGGCTCCTTTTCCGGATCAGCCCAGTTTTCAGTTGTGCCATGATTTAAAATATCTCTTATAGCGTTTTTTATGCCCTCAAATTTACCCTTACCAGAATAGGCAGTAATATAGTAAGTAGCTTCAACCGCTTCCCCGCGATAATTACGACCATTATTAACCTCGCTCAGAATATGTCTCTCAATGGATTCCATCTTTAAAAATTCCTTTCCAATATAGGGGTGCTCCCTTATTCTTTTAAGTAATCCTCCAGTCCCTAAGATCATGCTCATAATGAGCCCTCTAACGATAGAAGGTGTCTCTCTTTAAATATTTTTAGGAGAATTGCAGAACATCTGAACGTTCCAAGAAACTACTATCTTTATATATAGAGATCACTAAAACTCAAGATAATAAACTGGGGAAATAAAAGTCTTCTCCGCGAAGAGATTATGGGTAGCGGTTTTAGAATAGACGCTGGCTAAAGCGAGACGAAATCCTTGAATTAATTGCGTGCAATCGAAAAATTTATGTGCTCGAACTTTAATTTTCTAAGGAACCATTATGGAAAACCTTATTAAAATTAAAAAGCCCTGGGGCTATGAGATATGTTTTGCAAACACAGATAAATATGCTGGCAAAATAATATTCTTTAAAAAGGGACACGTGTCAAGCTTACATTACCACAGATTCAAGCATGAAACCATCTACTTAGATAGCGGCTTAATGAAGTTAACTTTAGAAGATGAGAATCATAATTTAAAAACGCGGAAATTTCAAGCTGGTGATGTTGCCGTCATTCCTCCAGGTAGGAAACACAGGGTAGAAGCTCTTCAAAACTCGCGGATTATTGAGGTTTCAACCCCTGAACTTGACGACGTGGTTAGGGTGGATGATTTATACGGTCGAATTAATTTAAATGGAGAAAATGAACGATGAACCTTGTAACGGAGGAACTTAAGAAGCGGGTTTCTTCTGAAGTGATGAGTAAATTCGATGAGGCAATTAGATCAGGTTTCATCAGGAAAATTCCGATCAAAAAAATTGATTTGCCAACTGGAGAAATATCCGATCCCGACGCTGTAGACGTTCGAAAGATTAAAGATATGAAGGGATACTTTCAAAATGAAGAAGCACGCAGTCTCATGGATCCTGAAACAATAGTGTATCGGGTTTATCGAAAAATGCATCCTGAGATATCCTATGGTATTACAGAGATCTTTCCTGGAAAGGTAGGATGCGAGTATTTCATGACGAAGGGGCACTTTCATAAGAGAATTGAGGCTCCTGGAATATATCTATGTTTAAAGGGATTAGGAATCGCTATTTTACAACATGAGAATGAAGCCTATCCTACGCTTATCGCTCCCTTTGAAAAAGGAACAATCGCGCTTATGGCGCCTTTCTACGCTCACCGCGTCATAAATATAGGCGAAGAGAATCTTATATTTATAGGCTTTTCTGCAACGGACTCCGGTTTTATGTATGGCCCTCTTGAGAGAAAGGGATTTAAATTCCTTATTGTGGAAAGGGAGAATCAAGTGTCATTTTTGATTAATCCTAATTATCAGAGGTAACAAAGAGCGTTGTTGTTTAAGGAGCTTCAGCAAGCGGGAGGACTTAAAGTCACCGCTATCAAGGAG
>JAGTRG010000007.1:0-14882 GCA_018396435.1 Candidatus Bathyarchaeota archaeon | reverse complement strand
ATGTGAGAAAGAATTATATGAAGGCTGCTCACTCTCTCTTATAAGTTGAAAAAATGGTGAATTAGAAAATGGCGAAACCCAAGATTGGTGCTCAGCTTATAATTTGGGGAAACAGAGTGAAGGAGGATATTTTAGGGGTTCTTGATGAAGTTTCATCGATAGGATACGAGGGTATAGAAGCAGACACAGCAACGTTTGAGAAAATCAAAGATCCGATGGGATTGCTGGACGCGAAGGGGTTGAGCTTAGCGGGTCTACATACGGGTCTAGAAAGCATCGATGAAAAATCCATAGAGGTAGCTTTAAACTTACTGCAGAGGCTAGATGGACATTACCTTATTTTCAGTGGTGCGGGTGGAAAAGAAAATGCTGAAGAAAACTATAGAAGGAGCTCTAGGGTCTTGGAGAAGATTGGGAAAAAGGCTAAAGCATACGGAGTCAAGGTTTGTTATCACAATCATTGGCAAGAAATTATCAACGATGCAACGGGCATAAGGATTATATGTGAAGAGACTAGTCCTGAGTATGTATCCTTATGCGTCGATACTTACTGGGTTAAATGCGGAGGTCTTTCACCAGTAGAGTTTATTAAAAGGCATTTAGACCGCGTGGCATACCTTCATTTGAAGGACGGAACCGATGAAGGAATGAAGAGATACGAGTTTAGGGAGCTTGGGCATGGTGACATAGACTTTCCAGCAATCATTGATGTTGCAAAGAAGGCGGAAATTGAATGGTACGTCGTAGAGCAAGATAGGACTAACAAGACGCCGAAGGAAAGCATGGAAATAAGCAGAAAATATCTAAAAGCGCTGGGAATTTAATAAATAATCCGGCTTTAATCCACTATTCTTTTTTAATGCAAACAAATCTTAAAAATAGTTATAATTCCGTCTAAATAATTGACTTAGAGTTAAAGGTGAAATGATGTTTGTTGTTGGATTGGGATACTGTTGCGTTGACTTTATAGGTTTGGTTCCTCGAATTCCAAGCATTGATGAAAGTGTGCGTATACTAGAATCTACTAAGCAGGGAGGAGGCGTCGTTGCAACGGCTATTGTAACGCTTGCACGTTTAGGTGTGAAAACATGCTTCCTCGGGTGTGTGGGTGACGACGACGACGGAAGATTTGTAATTTCTGATCTTAAAAATGAAGGCGTAAACATCAGTAAAATGGTTATTGTGCCAAACTTACGAACATCTTTTAGTTACATTTTAATAGATAAATCGACTGGTAAACGTACAATTGCTTATTATTATGATTCTTTATTACTAAAATATTTGGCCAAAATAGATATGGAATTGATAAAAGAAGCTAATGTCCTCCATATAGACGGAGCCCATGAGGCCTCTATTAGAGCAGCTAAGATTGCGAAAAAGGCAGGAGTTACTGTGAGCTGCGACACAGCAGGCTACGCCCCTGATTACCATAAAATCTTAAAATTCATCGATATCTTCATACCTTCAATCGATATGGCCCAACTTTTAACGGGAAAAAGGGATCCTATAGAGGCGGCGAAAAAACTTCTGCGCACTGGGCCAAGCATTGTAGGTGTCACGCTGGGGGATCAGGGTTCAATCTGCGTCACCAAAGATAGGGTCATAAGGAAACCGGCGTTCAAAGTTAATGTAGTAGACACCACAGGTGCAGGGGATATCTATCATGGCGCATTCATCTTCGGATTATTACAGGAATGGCCTTTAGATATTGTAGTTGAATTTTCAAACGCTGTTTCTGCTATAAAATGTGAAAAACTCGGAGGAAGAGCCGGAATACCGACTCTCAGTCAAGTTGAAAGCTTCCTAAGAAACTATGGGATAAAACTGCCGCTGGTGAAAACTTTGGAGTTTTAAAACTTGAAGAGGCTATGAAAAAGCATCCGGGTTCACGATTGGAAACACTGGTTCAATGATAACATTTTGTGCTTCACCATATAAAGGGTTTTAACAAAGTTGTCTTCTAAACTTAAATAAATGAGCATCCTAACTATTAATGGTGTGGCAACCATTATGAGGGCGGTTGTATATTACGATGTTGAAGATTTCAGAGTGGAGAACCTGCCTACTCCGAAAATAGGGGCCGGGGAAATACTTGTGAAAGTTAGGGCATGCGGCATATGCTCAACCGACCTTTTCAGAGCCATATACCGCGCGGCTAAGCCTGGTTCAGTCCTTGGACATGAAATAGCTGGTGATGTTGCTGAGGTTGGGTCGGGGGTTACGGGATTTAAGGTTGGAGACAGGGTTGCTGTTCTTCATAGAGCGCCATGCGGCGCCTGCTATTATTGTAGACATGGACAGGAACCTTTATGCGATCAATATCGCCGAGCGGGAATTGAACCTGGCGGTTTCGCCGAATATATCCGTGTCGCACCTGCACTTGTCCAAAAGGTTGTTATTACAATCCCGGATAGTATGACATATGAGGAGGCGACAATGACCGAGCCTACAGCCTGCTCAGTTAGAGCAGCCACAAAATGTGTTATTGAGCCGGGGGACACTATCCTCATTATAGGGGGAGGGCCTCTGGGACTATTGAATGCTCAAGTAGCCAAATTTATGGGCGCTTCTCAGGTTATATTGAGTGACCATCATGATTACCGGGTTAAGATTGCTGAAAGACTAGGTGTGGATTACGCTTTCAACGCGAAGAAAGTGAATGTTGAAGAGAAAGTTAGGGAGTTAACTAATAATCGCGGCGCCGATTTAGTTATTGTGGCTGTTGCATCAACTGAGGCTGTTCATCAAAGCCTAAAAATGGTCCGGTGGGGTGGCAGAATATGCCTGTTCGGCGACTTCAGGGATGTTCCGCAGCCAAATTTGAATATTGACCCAAAGATCATACTTCGAGATAACATTAAGATTCTGGGGAGCTGGGGCTGCTCACCGCAGGACTATCACGTAGCCTTCAACCTGATAAAAATGGGTAGGGTGAAGGTTAGAGAGATGATAACGCATGTGTTCCCAATGGAGAAGTTTACGGAGGCTCTTAGGGTCATGGCTGGGAAGCAGTGTCTTAGAGTAGTTATTAATCCTAGTGGCTAATCTTATTTTAGATCTGAACGTGGACGAATAGGACTGTGAGCGGCTTGTCGGTTTGATTCCTTATTCCATGGGGTTGCTCGCCTGAAACATAAACGGCTAAGCCTTCCTTTGCCGTGATCTCCTTATCTTCTATAACAATTATTCCGGAGCCGGATAACACGTAGTAAATTTCCTCTCGATCTGGATGCGTATGCTCAGGAAAGACGCCGCCCGGCGGTATTTCCAGAAGACCGAAGCCTGTAAAGCGCTTGCATCCAACAGTCTTCTGCTCAACAATTCTTTTGATATTTGCAGTGCCCTTGGGATAAGGTGAGAAGGGGATCTTCTCTGATTCAATAATGCTCCACATGATGCTCACCAAAATCACTTAATAATAGGTTTCCATAAATAAATCTATCATGTAATATTCAAGATAAAATACTAATCTTCATACCAAGCCTTTCTTATCGTTTTAACCCTTAAATCCGTTATCCCGCTTAATGCTTCTAGAAGTATTTGCGTCTTAACTATTTTTGGCTCAGGTAGCTTATTCCCATAATTGTCATATCCAATGTAAACTACTTTCGGCGATATCTCATAGATCCAATCTATGAATTCCTCATCGAAGTCCAGTATAGGCTCTATAACTATTGCTTTATGCTTCCAACTAAGCCTTAGGAAGTCTTTGTATCTTTCCCTCGGAGTAGGCGCCATAGTTAACCCATAATCTCTGTTTGTTTCAAGGGTCACACCTAGCATGACATTATCGCTGAACATATTCTCGAATTCGAGATAGCGCTTTGGATTTTTGGTTAAGAAGAAAAATTTCGATCTCGGTTTGGATCTGACAACCCTTAAAACGCCTTCAATCCATTCCCTTGGAACCCAATCCCCCCACATGTCGCCCATATCACAATTGTGAGACACTATTTTATTTGATATGTAGTTATGAGTGGTTGTTTTTAAATCATAGAGTACCTCTCCAGAATTTTCAACTTCAACTTCTCTGACTCTTTCCCAACAAAGTTTAGTGCCTTGACATCTTGGACGATTTCCATCATCTCCTTCGTCGGTTTTTCCTTCCAGCGTTGCTTTTCCCTCAACTTTATATACCTCATTATTAATCGGCATTGAAGTTTCTTCGCCACTAAATACGGTTCCAGACAGTTCAAAAAAGGGTATATTCCAAAGCCGGTCAAAACCACCTTGTAATATTTTCTGTCTCTCTGGTTCTTTGTTTCCACTTCTTTCTGCCAGAAAAATTGTTTCAACCATTTTATGAGCAAGATATCTGTTGTCGTTATCTCTAAAATAGGTCGATAGTAGCCTCCTACCATCTTTCGAAAGCTTATTGTACCATCTCCATCTATGAGCCCGGCTAAATAGGCTATCTCTTTTTCCGATAGCTTTGATAACATTTCCACACATTTCTCTGTTTTTCCCTTCCACTTCTTTCGTGAAGTAAGTATTCCCTTCTCTCGTAGATAACCCGCTATGAATTTCACTTCCTTTAGGTCTTTTCCCAATGCTTTTGCTATTTCCTTCAACTTCATGTTTACATAATTGTATAACAGGAACTCTACTTCTTCCTCTGTCCAATTGTAACGATGTCCTTTGTAACCTAAACTTTGCTTCTGTGTTATTTTGTTCATCAAAGTAGACGCAAACACGCTCTCCCACCTTTAAGTCTTTCGCCATTACATATCCTCTAAGCGTTAATACCCTATGTGTTGGCGAGCAAATAATTTCTGTAGAGTCCGTGACTATTCTATAAATCGTCTCTGTCTTGATTGTTGTTTTAGCAATAATAACGCTAGGTACAATAAGACCTCCGCATAATCCTAGAACCACATCGCCAACATTGACATCTTTGATTTCTAAAAGTCCATCAATCGCATTAACTAGCGTATCTTCTGCTACGCATACAAAGATAAACTTGCCGTCTGGAATCCTCTGCCTAAGCCTCCACTCAGCAAGGGCAGGGCTGAAACCATAAGTCTTATAGGGTTCAACGCCTATGGAGGCAAGCCTCCTAGAAAGCCTCCTAGACCAACAGTAGGAGCAGTTGTGAAGGCAGCCGGTTATAGGGTTCCATGAATCGGTTATTTCACCAAACTCCCTAAGGTTTCTTCCCAATTTTCTTCAAATTAGAATTAATGTTGTTAACTCTCTTTAACTTATTGATTCTTCTTCGGCTAAGACTTTAATGGGCGAAATTATAGAGGCATGTTTCTAGCCCATATTCGGCATGTTCCCTCTGAGCTAACCATGCAGGAGCCGATTGGTTTCTGCGGTGTGCAGGCTTTCATAAAAAGTGGGCATTCAGTTGGCTTAATTTTTCCAATTATAACTAAGTGGCATTGGCAACCTGGAAGGATATCTCTGCCTCTCTCGATTTTAATACCGTATTTCTCTCTGGCATCATACTCAATGAAGTCGTCTATAAGTTTTAGAGCCGAATCTGGCAGTCTGCCAAGCCCGCGCCATGCTCCATTAACAACTCTGAAAGTCCTGTTTATCAAGGCTTTCGCTTTTATATTCCCATTCCATGTTACTGCGCGTTTATACTCGTTTTCCAAGATTGCTTTACGTTCAGAGATCTGTTTAAGAGCCATGTATATTGCGATTAAAATATCTAGGGGCTCAAAGCCAGCGATAATGGTTGGCATACGATAAACTTTTGGGAAGATCTCGTAGGGTTCTAAACCTATTATTGTGCTCACATGTCCAGGGGCAATGAAAGCGTCAATATGCAGGTCGCCTATTCCAAGCATAAATTCCATAGCCGGCGGGATCAGCCTGTGTGAAATTAGGAAACTGAAGTTCTTAGGGGGCTTCTTTATTACTTCAACAGCGGTTGAGGGCACGGTTGTCTCAAAGCCTATTGCGAAAAAAACTAAATCTTTACCAGGATTTCTTTTTGCCATTCTAACAGCATCCATAGCGCTGTAGACAACTGTAACATCGGCGCCCCTAGCCTTAGCGTCTAAAAGCGATATTTCTGAACCTGGAACTCTGAGTACATCACCAAAGCATGCTATAGTGACGCCTTTAAGCGCCAAATTAACGGCTTCATCTATCTCCGCCGCTGGTACGATGCAGACTGGGCATCCGGGACCAGCTATGACTTCAACATTTTTAGGCAATAGGCTTCTAATACCATAATGCGAAATTGTCCACTCATGCGTTCCGCATACATGGCATATTTTAATAATATCATTTTTAGGCGCAACACTGCGGATTTTCTCAGCTATTCTATCTGCCAGAACCGGATCTCTAAACCTTCTCTCTTCGGTCATGGTGCACCAGCATCTTCAATCTCTATGATTTCTCTCCAAAGCATTAGAGTTTCCTCGGCTTCTTTTTCATCAAGAACCTGTATGGCATATCCTGCATGCACCAGAACATAATCGCCTACTCTAGCGTCCACAAGCATAATGTTCACTTCCCTCATAACGCCTCCGCCAAAATCAACTTTAGCTAAATCACCATTTATCTCCAAAATCTTAGCCGGAACCGCCAAACACATTTCCTATCGCACTCTTAAATGCGCTTGGCTAAATAAATCCATTATGGTTATTTCATCATCTCATGGAAAAGCTTGCTGCGAATGCCTGTCCCAACGATATGCCCCCGTCTCCTGGTGGTACAGTCTCGTGCGTAAGAAACCTTAGACCGTGAGATTCGATGATCTCACGCATAATCTGAGCAATTATCTGGTTGCATGCAACCCCGCCGGAGAAACCAATCGTATTAACACTGTTTTCTAGGGCTTTCTCTACGGCTAACTGCGCTAGGCCCCTGGCCAGATAGGCGTGAACTGAAAATGCTAAATCCCGCCTAGAAAATTTCTCTTTCTCTTCAAAAACTGCCACCATAATTGCCGCCGTGTCCAATATGCCGCCGCTTATCATCGGTTCAATTTCGAAACAATCCTTGCCTCCAAATGCCGCGGATTCAAGCTTCATGGCCGGTTCACCCTCATATGTTCTCTCATAACATATTCCTAAAATAGCTGAGGCCGCGTCTAAGATTCTTCCGCAGCTCGTTGTCACATTTTTGACCCCCCTTCTAAGCTGGGATAGAATTAGCTGAGCCTCCGCTTTGCCGTGGGGTAGATGCGAACTGCTCTTTATGAGCCAATCTTCCACATTCGTGCGGTTATATAATATTCCAGCCGTCATCCTCAATGGGTAAAGCGTAGCTAGGTCGCCGCCGACTAAGGGTTGCTCCTGTAAATGCCCCAGACGTTTAAACTCCAATGATCTATCTGATGCTACGCCTAATATAATCTCCCCGCCCCAAGCCTTGCCATCTAAACCGTAACCGTAGCCATCGCAGCATACGCCAATTATCTCATCTATGTTATGCTCAGCCATAAGGGCCGCCACATGAGCATAGTGATGTTGAACCTGAATAATTGCCCATCCATTTTCCTCAGAGAGCCTTCTAGCCAGAATTGTGGATGCAAATTTTGGATGCAGATCGCATGCAACAGCCTCAACACTGCTATTTGTTAATCGAATAAGCCTATTTGAGGCGCCTTCAAGAAACTCCAGCGTCTCGATGTTCTCCACATCGCCTATGTGCTGAGATATAAAGGCTTTGCCATCAAGTACTAGGCATGCGGTATTATTTTTTTCACCGCCTAGTCCAAGTGAGCAATGCTTAACCCTGCGCTTTAGCGGTATGGGCTCCGGCGCATAGCCTCTTGAGCGCCTTATAAACACAACCTTATCCTCATGCATTCGTAGGACTGAATCGTCGCATCTATGCGCTATACGCCTATTATGAATCAGAAAGTAATCAACTAGCCCATGTAGCCTTTTAAATGCGTCCTCATCATCTTTCACTATGGGCTGATTAGGCGGGTTAGCGCTCGTCATTACGAACGCTGGATCAGATACGTTGTCAAAGAGCATGTAATGCAGTCCGCTATATGGGAGCATGACGCCAACATTATGAAGTCCAGGTGCAACAAGATCTGATAAATAGTAGTCTTCACTTTTATTCAGCAGAACTATGGGGCGAATGTGAGAGGTAAGCTTCTCAGCTTCCCAGCAGCTGACCTCGGCAAACGTTTTAACGGAATCAAGGCTTCTACCCATTATGGCAAATGGCTTTTGACTCCTATGCTTAACTCTTCTCAGCCTCATCAACGGCTCATCGAGAAGCGTAGACGCTGCTATATGGAAACCGCCGTAACCCTTAACCGCAACAATATAGCCTTCGGAAATTAGTCTGCCAGCTTCCCTTATGGGATCATTATGCTCAACATTTTCGCAATCTCTGTCTAATAAGCGAACTTTTGGGCCACACCTTGGACATGCGATGGTCTGAGCGTGAAATCTCCTATTCGCTGGGTTCTCAAACTCTAATCTGCAAAAGCTACACATGGAAAAATCACGCATTGTCGTATTCTCCCTATCGTAGGGAACGTTCTCGATAATTGTATACCTTGGGCCGCAGTTCACACAGGTGATGAAGAAGTAGTCATATCTAGAATTATTTACATCACGCATTTCCCTGAGGCATTCATCGCATATGGCTACATCCGGCGGTATAACTGAGCCTGAAATCTCAGCTTCATCGGAGCTTTTATATATTGTAAAGTCCTTATATTCGTTGGCGCCACTAAGAGGGGTTGTTATTACCTCATGTATGCGTGCTAGGGGAGGCTTCCTTTTAACAAGGTCGTCCAGGAACTTTTTTACGCTTTCATCATCTCCCTCAATAAGTATTTCAACGCAGGAGTCGCCTCTATTCCTGACATATCCACCTAAGCCATTTTCAACTGCTATACGATAAACAAATGGGCGGAAACCGACGCCTTGAACTATGCCGGAAACAAGTATCTTTAAGCGCACTCTAAACATCCACTTATCTTATCGCATTCAGATAGATGGTCCTTATAATAACCATTCGTCTGGATATTTATCCCCCGTTTTTGAGCAAATGTTAAAGGGGCAAGTTATCTTCCCTAAAGTCGGGGTTTAATTTCCATCGCATACTTCACTATTTTAGAGGGGTTTACACGTAGCTCATCGAACCCTAGTTCCTCAGGCGATATACCCATTGCCAAGCCAAGTAGCTGCGTGTAATGAAGCACTGGAATATTATATGTTTCCTTAAACATTCTTTCAACACGTATCTGGTTTGCGTCGTACATTATATGACACGAGGGACACATTGTTATCAGGGCTTCCGCGCCAGCGCTCTTTATGTGGCTAAGCTTCTCCCTTACTAAGGATAGTGATATCTTATCGTCTATACCCGCAACTGTTGCACCGCAGCACTCCGTTTCATCCATGTACTCCACGTATTTAGCTCCAGTCGCCTCAATCAGCGTCTTAAGGGCCTTCGGGTTCTCCGGATCCTCGAATTCCAAATATTTTCTTGGCCTCGAGAGGTGGCATCCACTGTGCTCCGAAACTTTAAGTCCCCTTAAGGGCTTAATGACGGACTTCTTTATTCTATCTAATCCAACATCATCTATTAGAAATTGGGATATATGCTTCACATTTACGCTGCCTTTAAACTCTAATCCAACCTCTTTCAAACGTCCATTTATCTCCTCCTTTAAAGATTTGTCCTCCTTAAGAGCCTTGTTCGTCTTTTTTAAAGTGCCGGAGCATCCTGGGCAGAGAGTTAAAATATTCAATCCCTCACGCTCAGCTATGGCTATGTTTCTTGCCGAAAGAATAAGGGTTAATTCATGGCTTAATGGCTCAAGAGGGAGCCCGCAACAATTGAACTCGGGCATCTCAACGAGATCAACGCTGAGTCTCTGTAAAACCTTCCTCGCGGAGATCTCATACGATGAAACCCTATATGGAATTGTGCAACCTAAGAAAAACATGTATTTACCTACTTTCTCCATCTATCCCACCAACCTATTCGCTATTGAGTATTCTAGCAATTTTTAATTCCTGGATAGTCTTCAATATACTTTCAGAATCCCCTTTGGGTAATGGTGGAAGGCCAAGAGATTCACGCCTTCTAATTCTGGATTCCGGAACTTCGTAAACATAGCCCGTTTTAAGAAGATTCGACAGCAGTTCTCTGAAAAGTTTTGGTATATGCCCCTCTTCAGCAGCCATGTTCTTTAAAATCCTTATAACGCTTGCAACCTCAACTCCTTGAGGGCACCGGTCTGTGCATGTGAAGCATGATGCACATAGCCAAAGAAACTCGCTGTCTAGAATCTTGTTCTTTAACCCTATCTGAGCCATATGAATAATGTTTCTAGGTCTATACTTTTCATTAAATCTCGCTATTGGGCAATCGGATGTACATGTGCCGCATTGAAAGCATTGAAGCAGCTTTTCACCACCGGGCATTTTAGCAACCTCATACCTAAACCTTGGATTAATCTTGGAAGGCTTGGTCGATTCGCTTTCAGACAATCAGTATAACCCCCTACAAACCGCTCAGATTGATCTGTGAACTTTACTATCCATGCTATTTTTAAATCAAATCTAAAACCATGTATTTAAATATGGCGCTCATGAACTTAAACGAAAATATTGGGAAGGCTGCGCATCCGCATTTTTGGAAGCCTTTGAAGGTTTTCTCATCGCATATTTCTTTGGTACACGCTGAAAAATTTTCCCTGAAAATTTATGTACTTTAATTATCTTTTCTATTTAAGATGGAATTAAAGCTCAGGGAAAATTTAGAAACTTGGTTGCAAGGTTACTCTAAACTTGTTATATTGGGGATTGGAAACCCACTTAAGGGGGATGATGCATTAGGTCTAAAAATACTGAGAAAGATCAGGGGAAAGGTTCCGAGAAGCGTGAAAGTGATCGAGGGCGGAATAGCGCCGGAAAACTTTATTGGGAAGATTGGGAAGCTAAGGCCCTCGCATGTTTTGTTGATCGATGCAGCTCTTTTCGGAGGGAAGCCGGGTGAGGCTAAGATGATTTCAATAGAAAATATTCCTAGCGTAACGATATCAACGCATATGGTGCCGCTTTATATGGTGGCAGGGCTGATAAAAGAGGAAACTGGCGCAAAAACAGTGCTTTTGGGGATACAACCCAAGAATCTAAACCTTGGTGGGGAAATAAGTCAGGAAATTAAGGAATCTATTGAAAAAATCGCTAAAACCATAATTGAAGCAATAAACAGAGTGGAAAAACGCTAGCCTAACGTTTTCTCCTTTTTTCTCTTTTCTCCAAAACTTGTGGAAACAACTATAATAACTAAGCTCATTATGCCGAACCAGAAGACTAAATCAATGAATAGGGCTGAAGCATCAACTTTCCAGATGTCAACAGGACCGTGAATCGTATTCAGCGTATGGATGCCCCAAGTGAATGGGAAGCCATACCTTACATGCACATAGTCAGGCCAAATAAACTCTGAACCCCATGTTATAGCCAGAATTGCAGCTGTAGACCATATGAGCGTAAACATTACTATTAAAATATTTTTTCTATCCATGTTGAATAAGGACGGCGATGTCCAATATAAAAGCTTCTGGAAAATTAAAGGCCACCAGTTTCCAGAATTTTCCGTTGTATTTAAGTATGAGATTCACGATTATTTTTTGGCTATGGAGGTGCGTTAAACTCGGGAAAGTCCTGGTTACAGCCGCTTGGCCATACATTAATCATGTGCCTCATCTAGGTAATTTGCTGCCAATTTTATCAGCGGACGTTATCGCCCGCTATTATAGGCTTAAAGGCGATGAAGTCTTATTTGTGAGCGGCTCAGATGAGCACGGTACACCCATAGAAATCGAGGCAATAAGGCAGAATATATCGCCTAAGGAGCTCACGGATAGAAATCATGAAATTGTTTCCATGCTGTTTAGGAAATGGGCTATATCTTTTGACAATTATACTAGGACTGAAAGCCCGGTTCATAAAGAATTCGTAAGGAATTTGATGCTGAAAATAGAACGGAACGGCTATATTTTCACTAGAGAAGATGAGCTGCCCTTCTGCCCAAAATGTCAGCGCTTTCTACCTGATAGATTCGTTGAGGGAAAATGCCCCTACTGCGGATATGAGCGTGCTCGCGGCGATCAGTGCGAGCAATGTGGGCGCCTTTTGGACCCCGCTAAGCTAGAGGAGCCTAGATGTGCGATTTGCGGGGCATCCCCAACGATGAGAACGGTCAAGCATTGGTATTTCGATATGCCCAAGTTTGAGGATATGCTCTTGGCTTATATAGAAGGTAATAGGCAGCTTTCGGACAACGCGCGGAACTTTAGCTTGAACCTCCTGAAGGAGGGTTTGAAACCTAGACCCATAACTAGAGACAATAAGTGGGGTATACCGGCGCCCTTTAAGGAGGCTGGGGACAAAACCATTTACGTCTGGTTTGATGCCGTTTTAGGTTATGTTTCGGCAACGATTGAATACTTTAAAATGCACAGTCGTAGTGAAAGATGGAAAGATTACTGGTTTAATAAGGATTCTAAGACGCTATACTTCATAGGTAAAGACAATATACCGTTTCACACATTAATATTCCCAGCGCTTCTAATGGCAACCCATGAGGATTATAATCTCCCATGGAACGTATGCACAAACGAGTGGCTAATATTCGCCGGGCAGAAGTCTTCTAAAAGCCGCAGGATAGGCGTGTGGATAGATGAAGCCCTTGAAATGTTTCCGGTTGACTATTGGAGATACACATTAATCTCAATTCGCCCGGAAACAAAGGATTCAGATTTCACATGGAAAATCTTTATTGAGAAGGTAAATTCAGATCTGAATGATACGCTTGGGAACTTTATCCATCGAACATTAAAATTTATAAACACATATTTCAATAGCGAAGTTCCAAAGCCCATGGACCTAGATGAGCTGGACAAAAGCGTCCTAAACGCAATTGAGGAGAAGGTTAAATCCGTTAACGATGCGCTCAGTAATTTCCAGCTTCAGCTCGCGCTCCGCGAATCTGTTGAATTAAGCCGCATTGGAAACAGGTATTTCAATGAGAAAAAGCCTTGGGAAACAATTAAGGCAGATTTAAGGGTAACATCAAACACACTTTATGTTTCAGCCCAAATTGTTAAGGCTCTTTCAATTCTGCTAGAGCCCTTCATTCCCATTACTGCAGAGAAAATTCGAGATTTGCTGAATTTACCTGAGAAAATCTCTTGGGATGATGCTGTTAAGTCGCTGCAAGCTGGCCATAGGATTAAGAATGCTGAGCCCATATTCAGCAAAATCGAGGTTTCAGAGGATGAACTGCAGGAAAATCTTGAAAAAGTTAGATCCGGTTCGGAGAAGATCTCGATGGAAGATTTCTCTAGGCTAGATTTACGTGTAGGCAAAATAATTAAGGTTGAAAGCGTACCTAAGTCGCAAAATCTTCTAAAATTAACTATTGACGTCGGCGGGGGCAATTTAAAGACCGCTGTGGCCGGAATAGCTAAATATTACAGGGCTGATGATCTTGAAGGACGACACATCGTGGTTGTAACGAACCTTAAACCTAGAAGAATATTCGGTATAGAATCTGAGGTTATGATCCTAGCGGCGCAAAATGGAGAAAAAGTCGTCTTTATACAGCCGGAGAAACCGATAAGCCCTGGAAGCAAAGTGAGTTAGATGAAAAGGTAAGGATTAAGTTGCCGTTCAAAATCGACATGCATGTCCATACTTGCTACTCTAAAGATGGCTTAACAACACCAAGGGATCTAATTAATCAGCTGAGGAAGATAGGTCTGAATGGAGCGGCTATAACCGATCATGATACCATTGAAGGCGTCGAAAAGATGCTTAAAAGCCACAATGATGATCTTCTGATAATACCTGGAATAGAAACATCTACGAAGAGCGGGCATATACTCGGTATAAACATTACAACGCCCATACCGAAGGGATTAGACATTAAAGAAGCGATAGAAAGGATTCATGATGCTGGCGGGATAGCTATAGCTGCCCACCCACAGGCTCCTTTTAAGGATTGTGTAAAACTTAATTCAAAAATAATTGATTTAGGCTTAGATGCAATCGAAGTTGTGAACTCATCGTTTTTCCCTTTTCTTCCATTAATATATTTATCTAAGAAATTTGCTGTCCGTTACCGCATGCCCCAGACCGCTGGAAGCGACTCCCATATTCCTGAAACTATAGGTTTAGCCTATACGATTATAGAAAACGATGAGGCGAGCGTTGATGATGTTATTGAAGCGATAAGAAAGGGGCTGACAATACCCTTCGGTAAAGGGATCCCATTAATGTTAAGAATAAAAAAGATTTGGAATTTATCGGCTAATTCTAGCACATGCTAGAGATCAGTCGCTCAGAATTGGTATTTTCTGCAAGCTAAGATCAGATTTTAACGGTTTCTCTGAGGTTTTTTCCGGATCTAAGTCATATACTTCAACGCTCTTTGACCCGAAGCCGCTCAGCAAATACGGCGACTTAACACCCGTCATAACTAATGTAACCTTAAGAGTCCCGGCTAAACTTGGGTCAACCCTCGCACCCCAGATGACTAGGGCATCTTCGCTCATCATTTGGGTTATGATTTCGCCAACCCTATTTGCCTCCTCAATAGTTAGGCTTTCATCGCTTGAAACATGGATTAAGGCTCCATTTGCGCCGCTATAGTCTATGTCCAGCAGGGGCATTCTTAAGGCTCTCTGAACAGCATCTTCAGCTCTATTAGGTGCATTTGACTCGCCTACTCCCGCTATAGCGACGCCGCCTCTCCTCATTATTGTCCTGAAATCGGCGAAATCTAGGTTTATTAGGCTTGGCATAGATATGACTTCCGTTATCCCCTTAATCATGTTAGCTAAAACCTGATCCCCAACTCTGAACGCTTCATTTATTGGGAGGTGTGGTACAAGCCACATTAACTTATTATTGTCTATTACTATAACGGTG
>JAGTRG010000064.1 GCA_018396435.1 Candidatus Bathyarchaeota archaeon | reverse complement strand
CGTATCGGGTAAATTTCAGTCGCCTAAGCTTCAATAAACTATGCCCTCAGGGTACGCCGAGCTTTCTTTTAGCGTAGTCACTGCACATCCACTTCCAGCTCTCCTCGTGGACCTCTACGCCGACCTCGGCTTTCATCGAGAGGGCTAGATTAGCCCATTCACTAACGCTCTTACCCAGGTCATCTGGTACGGGCTTGAGCACGATGCTTGAACCCTCAACCCTCATCAGCAGCCTAACGCCTCCCCTCAATGCCGAGGGCCTTCCGGACACGGGCAGGTATAACTATCCTGCCCCGCTCATCTATATTCAAAACTTCCTCCATAATTTTCACCAAATGGAATAAAATTCACCATTAATAACTTTATCCTAGCCCTCTTAAACTCGTTTTAGCGCGTGCTAATTGTTTCTTTCATTTTTCGTATAATATAGGATATATCTTCTTCTGTAAGCTTTGTGCCTGAGGGAAGGCTTAATCCCATGTGAGAGATTTTAGATGATATGATGTGGGAAAGTTTTGCATATTTTTGGTAAAGTGGCATTTCATGTAGCGGATAGAAAAACTTTCTCGTTTCGATGCCGTTATTTTCGAGTTTTTCTGAGAGTTCATCTCTGGTTATTCCCAGTTTCTTATAATCAATGAGTATGGAGTAAAGCCAGTAGACGCATTTAGCCCATGGCATTTCTGGATGTAAGGTAATGCCTTCAACTGAAGATAATCCATCTGCATAAGATTTAGCTATTTTTCTCTTTTTTTCGATGAGCTTATCTATTTTATTTAGTTGAGCTACTCCTAGAGCTGCTTGGATGTTTGTCATACGATAGTTAAATCCTATTATATCATGCCAGTATCTTTTCTTCGGATTCATACCATGATCTCTTAGGATTCTCATCTTTTCAGCTAATTCATCATCATTTGTGAGGCACATGCCTCCTTCTCCAGTAGTTATTATTTTATTGCCATAAAAACTGAAACAAGCAATATGACTAAAAGAGCCAACTTTTCTACCTTTATATTCTGCACCAT
Organism: Candidatus Bathyarchaeota archaeon; assembly: GCA_018396435.1. GTDB lineage: Archaea > Thermoproteota > Bathyarchaeia > Bathyarchaeales > DTEX01 > DTEX01. Next base: position 5,486 of record JAGTRG010000064.1, on the reverse strand, counting down.
GTGCTTCTGCGGCATCTTCGATAATGTAAAGTCCATAGCGTTCGGCGACTTCCATAATAGCTTCCATTTCACATGGGTGACCATAAAGGTGGACGGGTATTATGACTTTTGTGTGTGGTGTGATCGCTCTCTTTATTTCAGCAGGATCGAGACACCAATAGTTCTGATCAACATCTACTATAACGGGCTTGGCTCCCACATATAATACGGCGTTTATGGTTGCTGCAAAGGTTAAATCTGGCACTATAACCTCATCTCCTGAGCTGATCCCCAGAGCGGCTAAAGCTAGATGGAGAGCTGTAGTACCATTGGAGGTAGCCACGCCATATTTAACATCGATATATTTTGAGAAGGATCCTTCAAATTTTTCGATGAATTCTCCTTTACTACTCACCCACCCACTTCTAACAGCTTCGATAACGTTTCGGAGCTCTTCTTCGCCTATTTCAGGCTCGGCTACAGGATACTTGAACATATAATCACATCCTTAGGGCCCTCGTAAGTATCCTGTTCTCACTTGGATAGTTTGGGGCATCCCATGGGAACCTTTCCCCCTTGAGCCACCCCTCCCATCTCTTTACCTCCTCCCCAACCATAATTTCTATGAGCTCGTCAAATTTCACTTTTGGTCTCCAGCCAAGGGAGCGCTCAGCCTTAGAATAGTCTCCAACTAGGGATGGCACATCTAAGGGTCTCATGAAGCGCCTATCCACCTTAACATATTCTTCCCAGTCTAAACCTATAATCTCAAAGGCTTTTTCCGCAAACTCCCTAACGCTGTGCGCTTCTCCAGTGGCAATAACATAATCCTCAGGTTTAGCCTGCTGAAGCATGAGCCACATACTCTCAACATATTCTGGAGCGTAACCCCAGTCACGTTTGGCATCCAAATTGCCTAGCCTAAGCTCCTTGCTTAGGCCAAGTTTTATCTTCGCAACCTCATTAGCTATCTTCCTAGTTACGAATTCTAAACCGCGTAGGGGGCTTTCATGATTGAATAGAATCCCATTAACAGCAAATATACCATAACCCTCCCTATAAATTCTAGTTATCCAATAACCATAAAGCTTAGCCGCAGCGTAAGGGCTCATAGGCCTAAAAACATCATCCTCATTTAAAGGCTTTCCACCTTTGAGAACACCTGTCCAGCCGAACATCTCGCTAGTGGCTGCATTATAAAACCTAGCATCCGGACATAGCTGACGGATAGCCTCAAGAATCCTCGTTGTAGCCAGACCAGTAATATCACCAGTCGCAACAGGAGACTCGAAACTAGCTTCAACAAAACTCTGAGCTGCAAGATGATAAACCTCCTCCGGCTCAGAGAGCTTTAAAGCCTCAACGATCGACCCAGCATCGCCTAACTCCACGGAAATAAGGTTGACCTTCTCGAAGATTCCAAGATACTCCAAACGCCAAAAGTTTGGAGTGCTAAGCCTACGATAGGTGCCATAAACCTCATAGCCTTTATTAAAGAGAAATTTAGCCAGATAGGAACCGTCTTGACCAGTAATACCAGTGATCAGAACTCGTTTCATTTTATTGCTTCTTGATCTCAATCTTTTTATTGCGATGAATCAAATAAAAATAACTCACTCTTCTGTTTTTAATTTATGAAACGCTTTTTAATTACTTTTGCAGGACAACCAATTGCTATACTATTGGGAGGAATATCATCGACGACATAAGAACAAACTCCAACCCAGCTATTCTTACCTATGGTTACACCAGGTAAAACGACTGAATTTAACCCTAAAGCGTTATTGCCTTCAAAAACCACAGGGCCTTCAATAAGACTTTGCTCCTCCGGAGGAGCACAGGGCGTAAATTTGTATATAACTTCATCGCTTTGCATTATATTTCTGTAATGATGTGATAATGAATATATTTTTGCCCCACTAGCTATTCCAGTGTAGTCTCCTATTTCAACTCCTCCTATGGCTTGTATCACCACATTTGGTGCAATGTGGCATCCTCTTCCTATCCTTAATTCACCCTTTTTCCCTTTAAAGGATTTATTTTCTTTAACATATACTAGATACTTATCTTTACTTATTTCTTTACCAGCTATTAAAAGCACATTCCTATCTATCCATGAGTTATCTCCGATTGTAATATTCCTTCCATAAATAGCTTTAGCACCTACTTCAACCTTAATATTCTTGCCAAAACTGTGTATACGGGCTTTCCAATACGCTGCTCTAAGAACATTTCCAACATTATTATCAAAACTATATGTTACTATAGTTTCTATACCAGGAAAATGAATTTTGCTAAGAAGATAGACAAACCCAATAGTTGCAAACATTAACCATCTTATTAAAGCATACTTGAGAATCTTAGATTTTTCAAGATGATCTGAAGAAAATAATTCTAACCTTTTTCCTAATAACATTAGGGAAACGAATCCAATAATTATAATGAGTGTAAGCAACAAAGAGATTAAATATTCCATTGGATGCATCAAATCATCAGATAAAGGCTACTTCTTTCCTTCTACAATCAGTGTATATCCTTTATCTTTCATCCCTAACAATCTATCCGATATAAGACATAGATACGCTAAAAAGGAAATAAAATACCAGAGAGCTCCCGTCCATGCTAATCCAGCTTATGAAAGAATGATGTTATTGAAGAATTAAGAAGATATTTCGTTCTAACTATATTAAACCCTGCTACCTCAAATTTCTTTTTGATTGATTTATAAGTATAATAATTCACAACATGAGAAATGTGTGTATGTAAAATTTTAAGTTGGTTACTTAGTGGATAAGTAAAACTATCAGTAGTTAAAATAACCAGTCCATTTGGATTAAGAACTCTATACATCTCACTTAATGCCCTAACATCATTCTTAAAGTGCTCCAAGGAAGAGCTACATACTATCTTATCAAAATATGCGTTTGAAAATGGAAGATCTTCTGCATCTCCAACTATAAATTCACATGTTATCTTCTCTTTTTCTGCAAAACATCTAGCATGTCTTATTGCATTCCTTGCAACGTCAATTCCATAAACCTGACAGCCTCTTTCAGCGATTTTAAGGCTCAATATACCATTACCACAAGCAACAAAGATCTTCTCGCCCTCTTTTGGTCGAAGCCATTTTAATATTTCTCTCCACTCAATTATCCTTACAAAGTTTGGAGTGCCAATTATTTTATATATAAGGTGTTTCATGAAAAATTCTCCACCTTAATATTAAACTATTACTGCCTACTCAGCAATTTGGGCCAAAATAATTTTTCAACTTTCAACACATTTTTAGTACATATTAGAAACATCTTTAACTAGTTTCACTTATTTATTTAAATAGAATCATATTTATATTTCATCATTTAATACTAAGATATCAATTTTAAATATATTGCAATCATTTTATCTACTACAATGTCCCATGAGAATTCGGTTTTTAATTTGGTAAATCCAGATTTTCCAATCCCCTCTCTTTTATCCTTATCTTCCAATAAAAGTATTATGGCTTTTGCAAGTGCTTCATGGTCTCTCGGAGGAATTAATATTCCAGTTTTTCCGTCCTCTACGACTTCATCAAAGCATCCAACTCTCGTTGCAATAATTGGTTTCTTGAATGCATATGCAACAGGTATTATTCCACTAACTGTTCCTGATGTGTAAGGCAAAACTATAATCATAGATTTTTGAAAAAGTTCAGCCCCCTCTCTATAGCTTATAAATCTATTTAGTAAAATATAATTATTTTTATTTTTTATGAGATTATAATACTTTTCCTGATTTCTTCCTGCAATAACTATTTTTGCATCTGGGTTATCCTTTGTAATTATAGGTTCAGCTTTAATAAGATATTCTAAACCTTTATTTTCTGATACTGTTCCGAAGAAAAGTATCCATTTTCTCTCATCATAATCTTTTCTATATCTATAAAATAGGGTGGCATCCCATTCATTTGTGAATGCAATGACTTTTTTAGGTGGTATTTTATGAACTTTTTCTATTAATTTTTTCAATTTTTCTGTATCTGTGATTATTAGAGAGGCGAATCTCGCTTCAAGTTTAGTTTCAATCCAACTTAAACGAGGTCTATAAATTCCTGGTCGCGGAACTGGCTCCATTATCCAACTAACTATCCTGCTACCAAAAAATATCGAGCATATTTTAATGAAGGGGAAAGTTAAGAGGCCAAGTATTCCACCGCCAGTATACATTTGAATTACATTAGGTTTAAATGAAATTAAAGTTTTTAGCAACTTTATTACTACATCAATAGAGTTTTCACGCAAAGAGAAGAAATAAATGCTTTTTAGTTTTTCATCTTTCATAAATTCTTCTGTTAATTGATGTGAAATGATTAATATGGATACTCCTTTTTTAGCAAGCCTCTTTGCAACTTCTTCAGCTATAAAAGTAAATGGAGTTACAATGAGCACTCTTAAACCATCAATTTTCGAAGTCAAAATATCTTCACTTTAAAATCCGAATGCCATGCGCTAATTTTTGTTAATATTTATCGCCATATTTTTGATGCTCCATTATCATAAATTTTAGATTTTTCAAAATTAGTAAGCAGCCTATATATCTCACTTGTATTATAAAAATCATATTCTTTCTTATATCCAGGAATTGGTTCAACAAATATCCCATTAACAACATTCATGTATCTCAAAAGTACGTAATCCCCATTAGGTATTTTAGACGTTCTGTAAAACACCGATTTATATCCAAGCGGTATAAATGAGAAAGTGCCAGTGGCAAAATAGTCCATCCATATCCTTACGTTTTTTTCACCATTCTTTAACAACCATTTGTCGACCGCATCTTCTTGAGGCCATTTATATTCGTGATTGAGCAGGAAAATGGTTTCAATATCTTGGCTATTCTCCATCCGTTCTAGACCTAATGAAAATGATTGTGGTAAATCACCTACCACTTCGAAAACAAGTCCTGTTGAAAAGAAAAAGTAAGGCAAAAGAACGGCAAAAATAAGAATTGAATCTAACATTCTCCTATTTGCTCGGATTGATTTAACTTTCTTTAATGTATATTTAAAAAAAGCTTCACCTCCCAAGATACAGAATGGCGAGAGAAAGAAAAGCATTACATGATAGAGCCTACTAATCCCCATGTAAGAACTGAAGTAGGGCAAAAGCGCTGCGGCTAACCATAACACATTTACAAAGGAAAAAGCCACATGCACATCGTTAAAATTTAAATACCGTTTCCCCTTTACCAACGCCCTCACCAAAGCTAATAAACCAACTAGAATGAAAAACTGGGTAAGTAGGTAATATCCATAACCAATTTGTCTCCATATTGAGGGAGCAGGTTCTAAACCTAGAAGTTTTCTTACAGCTCCTTCACGGCTCTCTAATTCAAAAAACTCTGCATAGATGCTGTTATAAATGTGATTCCCAATAAGTACAAAAGACTCGAATGTTGTGGCATTTGATACATAAATATACCATGCGATGCTCATCACAAAAAATAAACCGACAAAGGTTTTGGTCATA
>JAGTRG010000063.1 GCA_018396435.1 Candidatus Bathyarchaeota archaeon | reverse complement strand
CTCATGAATAAGCTGTGTGACGAAGCAGCTTAATAAAATTTATAATTCAAGTGCCACACTGAATCCTCTCTCTACAAAAGTTTAAATAATTTGGTTAAAAGACTATGAAATATGCCATGTATGAAAAATGCCTGGCATGTTGCACCCTGCACAATAAGATTTTTGACGGTATGGTCATTAATTTTAATGCTAGTTTCTACATCCTTTTCAATCTTAGTTTCTAACTTTTCCACAGCGTATGGAAATTTAGATATATCCTTAACGATTCAAAAACGTGTCATCTCGCAAATATATGATTCGAGAGGCGACGTGCCCGAATCACGTGGTTTTATAGATGTCATTGAGGCAAGGATTTTACAAATAAATCCTAATTTGTTACAGGTTGAGATGACAATGAATGCTCCGGTACCTGTTAAGCCGTACGTTAATTGATCTTTGGCTGATCGATACGGATCAGAACAAGGATACGGGGCAAAGGCATGTTTTTGTCGGAAGCGAGTTTAATATAAGATTGGCTTTCTACGATGGGCATTGGCAGGGGTATGTAGATGATATATGTCCCCCCTACAGGGGAGGCAGGGTTCCGGTTTTTGTTGACAACGATGTTATCTCGATAATTGTAGATGTAAACCTTATAGATAAAGCTAAGCGGTTTAATTGGGAAATTTCAGCTTTCGATGGAAGTATGAACGATAACGCGGATAATTATGCAACTGCTGAGCTCTCTTCTAATCTTACAAACCCGGGTGAAGTCTCTGAAATCTTGCTTTCCCCTTCTTTTATAGGCTTTCGGGATGGTTTTACAAAGGCATGGATATCTGTGACCCTTAAGGACATAACTGGGGCTTTACTCCATAATTTTTCATCTGTCAAGTTTTTTGTAGATTGCCCCTTTATTGTTTCGATTACAGATTTCGGGCTATTAAATGCAAACCCAGGGAAATTCGGGTACTGCTGGATAACAGTAAAAGCTAATGGGATTCTCAGCAATCATCATGTTGAAGTAGCTGTAGGTAATGTCAGCATCATCCCACCTATACTGTTATTATCGATGACAAGCAATCGGACAGGAAAACTTGCTTTACAAGTTCGAGATGCCTATGGTAATGAAGTTATTCCAAACACTATCAATTTCTATAGCAGTAACCCGAACGTAGCAACAGTTTCTAACGATGGAGTTGTAACTGCTATTAGACCGCCTCAGGCTTTTTGGGAAACGCCCTATGTGTCTGGTTCTGCTGACGGTATCCAAGCCACCAATTCTGCCGTAATCCGTGTGACGAACGATAATTTAGGAATTACGTTGGTTCCTTTCATAGGGAAATATGTTTCTTTTTATGTTCCAAGAGAACTTATTCAAGGGTTTGATTACCAAAGGATTTTCAAAGAGTGGGATGTCCTTAGAATAACAGATCTAGCATACGAAATAATTTATAATGTTACTGACTATCGCCCGTTTAATGGGGGCATGCAGTTCTTAGTTAATGATCCGGGCCATGGGGCAGATGGCACTGTTCCATGTGGTCTCTCCGGTAATCCAATAAGGCTTGGAACTGATGTTGACAAGCCTGTACATGGCAGTTGCATGATTGTAGGATGGGATAATGGTTACCCGCAATGGGGCGTGTATTTTCATGAGATGGGGCATAATTTTCTTGGAGGCGGAATAAAGGTGTGGCAGTTCATGCCTGGATTACCTTCAGATTTCGTATATTCTGAGGGATTAGCAACGGCACTAGGGATGTATGCTGCGAAGACGCTGCAGAAGTATTCTTTCCGATTTGGCATCTCCCAGAAGATTTTAGATAATGTCATGTCTTCCGTCTGGCATTTCGGTTCAACGCCAGATTTAGATCAGTATCTGAGCAAGGGAGCACGCTATAGTGATATGACACCCAGTGTTCTTGACGACATGATAGATGTGATTTGTTCACGCTACGGATATGAGAGCCTATATAGATTTTATTCCCTATTTCTCCCGAGAGAGATACCCTTTAGTTTTACTGTGGATTCTGAAGCGGAGCAAGCCACCCTTTTTGTGGCTGCACTCAGTGCTGCAGTCAAACGCGATCTGAGAAAACAATTTGAAAGTTGGGGCTTTCCAATTGACAATGTTTTCTACGAGGAAATAATCGGGGAAATCACGGAACTGATTAATCAGAGAGGATTTGAGGATAAGCCGCCCATAACAATTCATAACTATGATGGGGCTTGGCATAAAAATGACGTTTACATAACTCTTTTAGCGAGTGATGATAAAAGTGGGATTGCTGAAATCTACTATAGAGTAAACAATGGTCAGATTTTAAGTATCAGTAGGGATGGATTGCCATTGATAACCTCAGAGGGCGCCAATAATACTTTAGAGTATTGGAGCGTGGATAATTTTGGAAATGAGGAGCATCCGCATAAGTTCCTGTCTGGAATAAAATTAGATAAATCCGCTCCCTCGATTGTATCTTTGGAACAGGTGCCTAGCGGTAATGTTTATCCAAATCAGCCTGTTAAAATTTTTGTAAACGCTAAGGACTCTTTAAGCGGCATTAAAAACGTAACACTCTCTTATAATGTAGGCGACAGTCCCACGTGGATTAATGTTTCCATGATACTTAACGCCACTTCCAAGCTTTATGAGGGAATTATTCAAGAGCAGCAGACAAACACAGTCATAAAATATAAAGTGATAGCTTATGATAATTCCGGAAACTACATAATTGAGAGCATGCGCACGCCAATAATCCTAGATACGACGCCACCGCAATCCTCCATAAGTTTTGAAGGCATAATTGGCAAGGACAGTTGGTTTATTTCAAGTGTTACTGTAATATTAACTGCATACGATACTTTGTCAGGAGTTGATTCCATATTCTACAGTCTTGATGAAGTTACATGGAGGGAATACATTGAGCCATTCACTATAGACGATGATGGTGAAGTTACTGTTTACTTTAAAGCTGTAGACAAAGCTGGCAATATAGAAAATGTTAAAACCAAGGTTGTAAAGATTGATAAAACTCCTCCTGTAGCGTATGCCGGGCAGGATGTTAGGATAGTTGTGGATGAAGCCCATACTTTTGATGCAAGTCAGTCCACAGATAATATCGGTATAGCTTCGTATGAATGGGATTTTGGTGACGGGATTGCAGGAACCGGTAAAACAATAACTCACCGTTACTCAAAACTTGGAACCTACACTGTAACGCTAACCGTTAAAGACATAGCTGGAAACACGGCTAGACATATAGTAACAGTCACAGTAGTATCTCGTGGTCCCGACTTAATAATTCTAGGCATTATAACTGGAGGCATCACAATTATTGCATTATCCTTATACCTTATTATGCGAAAAAAGCACGTTTCTGGAAACAAACGCTTATAGTGCGTGCTAACCACTTACCCAGCAGTCTTGCAAATAATTAGCTTACTTTCTCTATGAAAGTTTCTCCTATCTATGAAGTAGTTTGGACAATTTCGTGCACGCTAACTAGTTTCCTCGTAAACACTTCAGCGTCATGATTGATTGAAACAGAGTCGATATCAGCCCTCACCAAGAACTTGGTGAATTCAGGGTAGACTGATGGGGCTTATTCCTTAAACATCTCCGGAAAGTCTTCCTGGAGGAACTCTATCTTCTCAAGGGGGAACTTGGGCAGTTTCTCAAGCCTCTCGTCCACTGCTATGACTATATCCTCCCTGTTCAAATCTTCTTCCCTCACCTTGGCTTTATCGATGATCACCCAGCCCTTCCTGTTAACCCTGCCGAGGAACCTTAAGCCCCTCTCAGTCTTCTTAGTCAGGCGAAGCCTGAGGCCGTCTAAATCATAGTATTTGAAGGATTCAGCATCCCAAAGCTCGTGCTTTAACACCTGCTCATATTTTTTATCTACCTTGTCATCACCGCTCTTAAAGGGCCACTTGCATAGGAAACGCATTCCCTCGTACTTTTTCCAAGAAAAACCTGAACTCTTATCTACGACATCAGGTATATGAAAGCACCGTCGGAAAGGGTCTTCTGGGAAGAGCATGGTTTTTTCATAGCAGTTTCTTCTTTCTTCGCTAGACAACCACTCACGGAACTTTCTTCGCAGCTCCGTTAAAGCCTCAGCTCTCGTTAATATGCTGTCTAATATTTCTTCATTATTCATACCCGTTATTTTGAATTTGAGAGAACAGTCAAGCGCGCGCACGTTTAAATTGATCTCTGATCCATTAATTCCATATCTAGCACGTATTTCATCAAGTAATTTTAAGAAGATATTAAAATCTTTAATGACCGCTGGTACAAATCTCGCCAACTTCATCCTATTCTCCTTATTGATGAAGAGAATGTTTAGTAGCTCATTTACCTGCCGAGGGCCAAACTCAATAGCGTAGTATGCCATGCTTATGAAATCCAAATCTAAATCTTGACCCTTTTCGATTACAACATATTCATCAGTCACCTCTATGAAGTCAATAGATGCAGGGTGAGGATCAATCCAATCATCAGGCCACTTTATCTGCCTTTTAGCATCAAAGTAAATCTTGTAAAGGTCTCCCTCTGTATACATCATGCCCAGTTCTTTTCCCTCAGGTGATTTAACAGGATATCTCAGGATATATTTCTCATATTCTCCTGGACGATGGTGGAAACATTTAACGTCTCTGCTAATGTTAACACAGAGCCAATGAAATGGAAGGTTAGTATGCATCACTTTTTCAGGAATGAATTTATGGCCGCTCCTCTTGCTTAATTCTCTACACAGATTTTCGATCAAGGACTTCTTACTTTCATTTTCCAATGCTACTGAGATCAACCTCCTGCCACCATATCTCTATTTCTAGACCCATATATATTGCAAATACATAACCTTTCATCGGTAGCTTCCAGCTTTTTACGCTTTCAACGTGTTTTATAAGGTCATCTGTAGCATATTTGAGCATTGAATACGGTCTCCATTCTCTCCACTCAGATTTTGCTTCTCCTATAAAGAATAATTTCTTCGCAGTCCAGTCTCTTTCTAACATGTCGAACCAATATTCTTCAAGATTCTGGCCAGTCATATCAACCTCGATTTTATTTGGGTCTACATTTCCAAAGTGTTCTGGATATCTTTTCATCGGAAAATCCCTTACGATTTCTGTTGAGAGTGTTCCTTTTCCATGGCTGCTTAGAAGGCTGTCCCCATATGCCCATGCTTCCCTGAATATTTCTGGGGCTTCAATTCTAATTCTCCATACTTTCTCCTCAGAATCGTAGAATGGTCCAGATATTTTTGAATTGCTTAAAGCATCCCTTATGTATTTTGATAGGGCTTCGTACTCACTGTCCCTCGGACCTATGAATTCTCCCTTAAATAATCCAGATGAGGAATCGAAGAGCAGGTGGCGCGTGCCTCCTTCATGATGTATCTCCATTACTGTGCCGAAGGGTTTGTTAACGTAAACAACTTCTTCGACTGGGAACCAATGGGTGCCGCCTAGGTTCTCAGGATCGTAATCTGGAGAATACTCAACATCATAATAGAGGTTTCCAGAGTCGTCGACAGCCAAGCCTATTCTAAGTGCTTTCATCTGTCCTCCGGCCTCGCCCAGCGGGATATCCCACTTCAAACCCCCTTCGATTTCCCCGACTCTAAGGTACGGTGCATACTCGTAAACTCCTGATGCTAGCGTTTTCCTCAACCCTCGTGTTAAGGAATCTTCTATCTCTATTGTAATCCTTCCTTTTCCAGTGCTTGGGTCAGGCTCGTAGCTGATCGGAATCTTCAGCTTTTCCTCTTTCACGCTTTTAATGATTCCGAAGAACATATCCCATGCGACTGGTTCTAAGCGAAGCACGTATAACCCTTCTCCATGCGATAAGAGTGTAATATACTTGCCAAGTTCTCCCTCATCTTCAAAGCCTTTTATAGCATGATGTAAGCCCTGCTCACCGATCCTCCTGTAATACAAAAAGTATTCTCTAAAACCGTGGGCTTCGATGAATTTCTCGCCCCATATACTGGTTAGCTTCACTTTAACCTTCTCACCCTTAGCCTTCTCAGTGAAAAAGAAGAAATCCGGTTCTACTGCTCCTTTAGAAACTATCACGTAATCACCTTTGCTAAGACCGAAAACATCTGCGAACCTTCCTTCTCTTTGAAGAACCTCTTGCGGATAGACAGGATATACTTCAACGCCTTCCGATGATTTTAGGCCTCCCAATTCTCCGAGAATATTGTATGCTTCACCATCTTTACTCACGAATATCGTAATGATGTTTCCCTCTGATTTCATACCTGTGGCGTCCACGATGGTTTTCGGGAAAACAGGGTATCTTCTGATTTCTCCACCGATTTCAATTTCTTTAATTGATGCCGGAACTACTAGTACCTGGTATTTTTCAGAATATTCAAGGGTTGAGACCCATGCTTCTAACGCTTTGATACCATCCTTTTCAACATTCTCAAGGAATACATTAGAGATCTCTTTAACAGCCTCGATTCCATAACTCTTATAGCTATCTGGTATCTTAAAGTAAGTGTCAAAGAGCTTAACCCCATTTTCAAAACTGTCTCCAACCTTGGCGAGCGCCCTCCCCATGTTTTCAAGCTCTCCCGCGCTGAGGTCGGCGAGCCTCGGAGTCACTTCTAGAACAGCCTGCTCGATTTTAAGGGGGTCTTCAGCATTGTAAAGCCAGCGTAAAAGCTCATCCGCAAACCTCCTGCTGTCCCCGCCTATATCCTGTATTTCCGTGAGGAACCTGCTCCAGTCCTCCTCCTTCAAATCCTTAGCG
>JAGTRG010000062.1 GCA_018396435.1 Candidatus Bathyarchaeota archaeon | reverse complement strand
ATTTTTATAGAATTTTTTAATGCATTTCTTTAGCTTTTTTGGCAAACATTTATTTGATTCCCATTATCCGATCATCTTGGATGGTGAGCTGAAATGTCAAAGAGGAAGACTCCGCCAAAAGAGGAGGAAGAAGAGGAAGAAGAGTGGGAAGACTGGGGTGAAGAGGAAGAAGAGTGGGAAGAGGAAGAGTGGGAAGAAGAGGAAGAAGAGTGGTAAACCCCGGTCAGCCCATACCACACATAGACTAATTAAATTCCATTCTATATTTTTGAGTTTATTTTTTGAGATTAATTTCGCTGTTTAAAGGGGTTGTATTCGCTTTTCGATGTTTGAAGTTTTCTTATTGCTGAGTAAACTCTCATCATATCCTTTGCAAAGTCTACTCTTAACCATCTCTCATAAAAGATAGCTATTCTCCTTAGGGATGCAAACTCGCTGTAAAGTTTTTTCTCCTCCTCAATTAAGCGTCTTTTTTCTATCTCCCCATCAAAGATCGTTTGGATGAGGTTTTTATAACCATCAAGTATCTTTTCCGCTTTATTCGCAACTCTTAACTTAACCCTCTCGATTAGTATTTCAGTGGCTTCGGCGCCATTCATAATTATCATTCTAGGAAGAATTTTTGAGCTTTCATCATTCTCTTTTATAAGCGTGAAGAGCTGGTTCATGTTAACGATTTTTCCCCTCTTATTACTATATAGGTTGTCATTCTGAGAGAAGGCATAAACTGAGCGGCATAACCTTATATAGGGTGTCTTTGCAAGTAATCCCCTAATTCTGCCGCTTTCATCTCTATCAGTATTATATGTGACAATAATAAGACTTCCAAAGTCAACTAAGTTACCTTCACCATCATATTCCGGTTTCCTGATGTCTCGGGTTCTCTTCAAGAGTATCGGCTGATTTCCACTTACAACCTTTAAAGCTTCATCTATTTTTCGCTCATTAACTTCCCAAAAAGAGTTGCATATGCGTTTGCAGCCTAAGGTTTCAAGCCGCTTAGGTATTAATCCCCTATTTTTATGCTCTTTTGAAGCCCTATAGACAATGTAGAAAACCATTGAATATCCTTTCCTCGATTTATACTTCAATCCAAATGTAAGATTTCCAGAAAGCCTTTTCTCCTCCTCGCTATTTTATTGCTGAAGAGTAAGGTTTATCTACCCCCTATTGGATGATCGGGCATAAATCTTTATCGGTTCTCCAGCCATTTACGATCTCTCACTACTTTTATCATTCCTTTCAAATTCGCCGTATAGTATCTTGATTATTTTAACGATTTTCTCCGGAGGGATCCTTTCGGTATTTATGGCTATGTCAAATGGAGGCAGCTTCGATATATCTGCTCCAAATAGCTGGCGTGTTAATTTCGCTATTTTTCTATCTTCCTCCTCAATCTTCCTGAGCATTACAAAGTCTGGTCCGCCGTGCTCTTTTACCTCTCTTCTAACTCTCTCCTCTTTTGGTGCAACCAGCAAGATTATTAGACCCTTATCCTCATTTTTGGCGGCAAATATTGCTGGCTCGCCCTCTATAACTACAGCCTTATCCGTTCTGGCAAGAATGGCGTTTAATTTTTCTTCAATCTCTTTCTCATCATTGCCGTTGAGGAATGGTATTGGAATTAAGTGGTTCTCCCTCTCCTCCTCGCTCTCCTCCTTAAAGGCGCTTTCATCAATCACTTTAAGGGATAGCTCTCTTTGGACTAAGCGTGCAATAGATGTCTTACCTGCGCCTGGCAGCCCATAAAGAATTATGTGAGGACCAGTTGGATGATGATGTCCATGAACTATTAAGGTTTCTGGTATCTTGTATATTAAGATTGGAAGCCTGATTAAGCCATCAACAGCTAGAGCCATAACGAATGGTAGCCTTGGATCAATATCCCACAATAGACCTCCAACAAGCACGGCTGGTATGGACATACTCCTCCATAAGAAATCTCTTGTGGCCTCCCACTCGCTTTGAAGCTCTTCTGGTATAACCTCCGTTGAAGCAGCAGTCCATGAAGGTCCTGAAGCATCACCTATGGCTCTAAATATCCATGCAATTATTGGGATGAATGGTGCAAGAATCCATTCTTTAAATGTTCCGCTAAATAATAAAAGAATTAGAGAGATGTATAAAAATGGACGGGCGAATAAAATTACTTTCTTTCTTCCTCTCTTATCAGAGATCTCGGCAAATGGAAGCATAAGTATGGCTGCTGTGAGGCTATATGCTGATGGCAGAAAACCCAGAACCATAATTGGTGAGCCACATACTTCAGCGGCATATATAACCCAGAAGGGTGCAACCGCCTCCCAAGCCCAGGGTCCGGTTAGAGATAGAAAAAGCCATGGTGTGGCTTTCCTCTCCCTTGAAATTTTATATATCTTGGCTATTTGTCCAAATATGTCTTTAACCGCGTCGGTTAATCTTCTTGGTGTTTTTCTGCTTATTGTAGGTTTATCCTCAAGTTTCTTCCATGTATAGGCTAAAACTATAATTGTAAGGAAGAATTGGGCTAGAAATATGTTCCTAATCCAGTTTAGGTTTCCACTCCCTAATATTTGGATTAGTGTGGCTCCTACCGGTGGAACAATAATGTTGGCTACGCTATTTATTGTATTCATTATGGCTATTGTTCTACTTCGCGTCTTCTGCTCAGAGTACGAGAACAGAAGTGCTACATATGCTGGTGCAACAAGCGCTGTGCCAACAGCGCCGAGAAAGTTGGCTATTACCGTTATCCGCCAATCCGGGGCGAAAGCAAAGATTAGAGGGTTTGGTAAAGTTAGTGCCATGCCAGCAATTAGCATCTTTTTGCGGCTATATTGATCAGATATCCATCCGCCTATAAGGATAAATGCTAGAAAAACTGCGGACCATATTGATGCGAGCATACTTAAGATTATGGCGTCGGCTCCGAGAACCTCCTTGACAAAAAGCACGTCGAGTCCACCGCTTAAGCCAGCTATAACAGTGAGAATGAGATCCCTTGTTATCAGTACTCTAATGTTTCCCTTAACTGTGGACTTTAGTGTCGAAGCGATATTTGTTAACTGTTTCTGCATCATAGTTAAGCTGAAGATCGAATAAAAGGGTCTTTAATAAACTCTCTCTTGGAATATAAGAAAGTATATACTCAGGTATTATTCAATGGGTTAAACGTTGATAGTAGCGGGGCTCTCTTAAATGCTTAAGATTGGCATATTATTTAACTCGCCGATGAAGCCTCAAAAAGGCGAAGAAATTGATTATTTGGCTGAAGCAGAGGTTTTAGATCAGGTAAACGCTGTTAAAGATGCCTTGGTGAAGCTGGGCTTCCAATATCAATTATTCCAATTGAAGGATAGCATAGAGGAGATTATTAGGGCTCTGAAGCTCCATAAACCTGATGTTGTTGTGAACCTTTGCGAAGGTTTTATGGGTGATAGCAGCCTTGAAATGCATGTTCCCTCTATACTTGAAATCCTTGGGATACCTTACACTGGATCAAATCCATTAACACTTGGGCTATGTCAAGATAAAGGTTTAGCTAAAGCAATTTTAAAGGCTAACGATATACCGACCCCAAAGTATCAGATAATGAGGCATTTTGAAAGTTTAAAGTGCGAATTAAATTTTCCATTATTCGTTAAACCAATGAAGGAGGATGCTAGCATTGGGATATCACGGCGCAGTTTCGTTAGAAATATCGAGGAGCTCAAAAGTCAAGTGGAGTATGTGAACTCGATTTATGGACAGCCAGCGCTTATTGAGGAGTACATCCGTGGGAGAGAGTTTAATGTATCAATAGTAGGTAATGATGAGCCCGTTGTTCTACCCATATCGGAAATAATCTTTGATTTTCGGGATGAACCGAAAATAGTTGATTATGCAGCTAAATGGCTTAAAGAAAGCGAAGAATACGTTAAAACTAAACCTGTATGCCCTGCTGAATTGGACGAAGAAACAAGAGTAAAGATCGAGGGAGTTGCTTTGAAAGCCTATAAAGCGCTGAGATGCAGAGATTACGCGAGGGTTGATATGCGCTTAGAAAATTTAACGAAAACTCCCTATGTTCTTGAAGTCAACCCAAACCCGGATATATCTCCAGAGGCGGGTTTCACGCGATCGTTAAGGGCTGCGGGAATACCGTTTGAGGTTTTCATCAGGCAGCTAATACTCTTCGCTTTAAAGAGGGCTGGTAAAAGTCCTCCATAGCGCAACATAAATAAAAATATCTTACAGTATTTTCACTAGGGATTTACCCTTAAAGAGATGTTGAAGCCTATACCTTTTTAGCGCTTGCCATAATATTGTGCAGATTAACTGCTCATATGTGAAGCCTGCCGCTCTAGCGGCTTCAGGTAGACAGGAGTGTGCTTTTGGATCTGGTATTAGGCCTGGTAGGGGATTGACCTCTAGAACCCTTGGTTTCCCCTCGTCATCTAACCGCATATCTATGCGACATACGTCTCTACAGTTTAAGATCTTAAATATTTTAATTGCTATCTCCCTTATCTCGTTTTCAAGATCTAATGGAATATCTGCCGGACACCTGAATATGTCTAGTGGGTTATCTGGTGTGTCCCAGATCCATTTTGCTTCATAAGAGTATATTGGGTTAGCATTATTTGGTAGCCTATTAACTTGTATTTCAACTATGGGTAGAACAACGGGCTCATCATTACCTATTAACCCAACCGTGAATTCTCTGCCTGGCATAAACTCCTCAACTATAGCTGGCTGATTATATGTTTCTATTACCCATGAAACTTGTCTCCTAAGGCTCTCTTCATCCTTCACTAAGGAATTGCATCTAATCCCTTTGCTTGAGCCCTCAAGTAGAGGTTTTACGACAAGAGGGAAACTCAGGTTGCCATCAAGTTCTTCATCAGCCCGCATGAATACCTGGAATTCCGGAGAAGGGATTCCATAGGCGCTTAGAACCCTATGTGTTAAAGCTTTATTTAGGCATATTGATAGCGTTGCCGGCCCGGAACCGGTATATGGTATACCAAGCATTTCTAGTATTACCGGTACATGTGATTCACGGCTCTCTCCTCGTAATCCCTCGGCGATATTAAAAACAATATCTGGTTTAGACCTGCGCAGTTTAGTGTAGGCGTCTTCGTCCGCCTCTATTTTTATTACTTTACACCCGCCCCTCATTAGGGCTGAAGCTATAGCGTTAACCGTGCTCTCATCATCAAACTCTATATAGAAGTCCTCAGGTAAATTCTCGTCTTCCTCCACTTTTCTTCTAAGGTTGTATGTCAAGCCAACTTTGAGGGTCATTGTGATCGACTTAGCTCTCCTACCTAGACGTTTTGTCTTGTATACTGCTGGTGAGTTTTCAGAGGTATGAAAACCCCGTTATTCTCTTTCTCTACTGGTGTCTGTGGGTAGACGAAAACTTTTCCCTCATAATTCCTTAGAACAACCTTTTCATCGTCAATTGAAAGAATGTAATCTGGCTGGAGTGGTATTTTGCCCCCACCGCCTGGAGCATCGATTACGAAGCGCGGCACCGCAAGCCCGGATGTCCATCCTACAAGGGACTCAATTATTTTTATTCCAGTCTCAACCCTGGTCCTAAAGTGGTATGTACCCTTCACGAGATCCATCTGGAATAAATAGTATGGTCTAACCCTAATCCTAAGCAGCTTATGAACTAAGTTCTTCATGACTTCAGGATCATCGTTGACGCCCTTAAGTAGAACCGACTGGTTTCCAAGCGGTATTCCAGCGTCGGCTAATAGCCCGCACGCTCTCTCGCTTTCCTCCGTTATCTCAAGCGGGTGCTCAAAATGGACATTAACGTAAAGTGGATGATATTCCTTAAGTATCCGGCATAGCTTCGGCGTTATTCTCTGCGGTAATGTGCATGGAATTCTGGAACCTATCCTAAGTATCTCAACGTGTGGTATCCCTTTAAGCTTTTTTAATAGAAACTCTATTTTCTCGTCTGGTAGCATGAATGGGTCTCCGCCAGAGAGGAGCACATCTCTGATGGATGGGTTTTCCCGGATATATTTGATCTGTGCTAGGTAAACGTCGTCTGAGAAGTTTATCACTGGTTTCCCAACCTTCCTTTTTCTAGTGCAGAATCTACAGTACATTGCACAGCTATTTGAGACGCACATTAAAACTCTATCTGGATATCTATGAACTAGGCCAGGTACCGGGCTGTCGCCTTCCTCGTTTAATGGATCTTCATACCCATAGGGGTCCTGGAGTTCAAGCGGGCTTGGTATACACTGCTTCCATATCGGGTCGTCAACCTCTCCGATGAGGTCAAAATAGTATCTTGAGACGAACATTGGATATTTTTTAACAACAGCTTTTATCGGGTTTATATCGACTTTAAATTTTTCTAGAATCTGCTCTGGTGTAGTTAAACTCTTTTTGAGAATCTTTCTCCAGTCTTCCATCATTTTCTATTTCGCGCGCTCACTGTAGCACACGTAGGTGCTACAAGGAGTTATGTATGCACAGCATGTTTAATATTTAAAGTTTTCTATCAACATTTTTTGATTTTTCATAGTTGTAGTGAGTAAACATCTTCGTCGTGATACATTCCATCCTTAAAGATTTTGCTCTTTCTGACCGTCTCAAGCTTAAATCCTAACTTTTCAGCTACATGTTTCATAGCACTATTCTCCTCGAGAGTTTCAATAATGAGCTTTTTAACGCCTCTCTCCTTGGCTAATTTAATTGATTCTTTTATGAGGTTTGTCGCAATGCCTCTGCCCCAATAATCTGGGTGAACACTTATGCCTATGCTCGTTGTACGCTCGGCGCTATCATCCATGCGCCAAAGTGCTAGAAAGCCTGTTACGCGATCACTTATTTTTGCGACTAGAACCTCGACTCTATCATTGCTCTTTAATTCGCTAAAGAATCTTCTATACTCCTCAAGTTCCCTCTCAAACTCTTCGTCCGCGTACTCGACAAGCCATTTCCTAACAGCTGGGTGGCGTTCAATTTCAACAATAGCCCTAATGTCTTCCTCTTTCAGAGGGTTTAGTTTGGCATTGATAATTTCAAGTTTCAAGACGTCCCTCCGA